>JAQVIE010000002.1 GCA_028695895.1 Methanospirillum sp.
GGATGATATGAGAAACTGCACTCCAAACATGTTTGGTGCTACTTACGAAAAACTGGAAAAACCAGAGTCCATAGTCTGGCCATGTCCGACTGAAGATCACCCAGGAACTCCGATCCTGCACATCGGCAAATTCTCAACTGCTGACGGAAAGGGTAATCTCTTTGGTATTGAGTACCGTCCGCCTGCAGAAGTTGCAGATGCAGAGTATCCGTTCACCATTATGACCGGACGTGTTATCTTCCACTATCATACCAGAACACAGACCGGCAGAAGTGCTGCACTCCATTATGAAGTGCCTGAGTCATATATCCAGATAAACAACGACGATGCAAAACGACTTGGTATTACCCATGGTGACAAAATCCTCATCTCAAGCCGCCGCGGTAAGACTGAGACCCTTGCACGTGTTACTGATGAGGTTGGACCAGGTGTCCTTTATATGGCCATGCACTTTGCAGATGGTGTAAATAACCTTACCAATACTGCACTGGATCCGATGTCAAAGATGCCTGAGCTCAAGCACTGTGCTGTGAAAGTTGAAAAGATGGGAGGGAACTAAGATGGCAGCTAAAGGCGATATGATCTATGCCTGGACAACAGACAGTGGTGTTGCCGGGAAAGCCGAGTGTGGTGGTGCAGTTACTACCCTTCTTAAATATGCACTGGAAAACAAGATTGTAGATGTCGTTGTTGCGGTGAAGAAAGGATTTGACCTGTATGATGCCGTCCCGGTTGCCGTAACCGATCCAAAGGATCTTGACCAGACAGCAGGTTCCCTGCACTGTGGTACCCTTCTCCTGTCCACCTTTATCCAGAAATATCTGGACGGTGCAAAGAACATGAAGGTAGGTGTTGTTGTTAAGGGATGTGACCTTATGAGCCTTATCGAGCTTGGTAAGCGTAATGAAGTCAACATGAACAATGTCCTTACCATTGGGGTCAACTGTGGTGGATCTGTAAATCCCATTCTGGGACGAAAGATGATCCAGGAAAAATTCGGTGTTGATCCTGACAAGGTTACCAAGGAAGAGATTGACAAAGGTCAGTTCATAATCGAATATGAAGGCGGTCACAAGGGCATCAAGATGGATGACCTTGAAGATGATGGATATGGTCGCAGGAGCAACTGTCGCCGGTGCAAGTACAAAATCCCGCGGCAGGCAGACCTTGCATGTGGTAACTGGGGAGTAATCGGCGAGAAAGCGGGCAAAGCAACCTTTGTTGAAGTTTGCAGTGACAAGGGTGCAGACCTGGTAAACAAAGCAGTCTCCGCCAAGAAACTTGAGACCAGTGCAGCAGATCCGAAGGGTATTACAATTCGTGGCAAAACCGAGAATGCAATGCTCAAGCTCGGAGAAAAGTGGCGTAAGAAAGAATTTACAGCAATTCGTGACAATCTCTGGGACTTTATCAATAAGGAGACCTCCAGGTGTATCAAGTGTTACTCCTGTATTGAGAAATGTCCGGTCTGTATCACTACACCATTTGAAGGCAGGCCTGAATCATACATGGTCCGCCCAGGGTATATCCCCTCAGACCCGATGTTCCACCTTCGCAGATTTGCTCACATCTCTGACAGCTGTGTAAACTGTGGTCAGTGTGAGGAACTGTGTCCGGTTGAGATCCCACTGGCTCTTATTTCACATGCCATAAGGGTTGAAGCCGACAATGGATATGTTCCAAAGCTTGGGGTAGCTTCTTACAAAAACTAAAAATTTACATACCCTCATTTTTCCCTCTTTTTATCCGGTAATTTTTTTAATTAATAATCGTGTGGATTTACTCCACTACTAATCACCATTTTTTGGATTTAATTCGCCAGATTTATATTAGTACCAATAAAAATACTATTCTGTATTGTGATCAGGGGGTGTGTATGTTTCACCCATGGACATATTCGGGTATGTCCATTCCTGTGTGCCTGGTTACAAAAAAGCATGATTAATCAGAATAGCAGATGCTATTTACCTGTAATTATTGGTATCTTTCACCAGCTGAACTCGGGTGAAATATGAGTGAAAATACAGAATTAATGAAATATGTGGCGACCACCTGTCCATACTGTGGAGTTGGCTGTACACTTAACCTGGTAGTGAACAATGGCAAGGTCGTAGGTGTTGAACCAAACCAGAGATCTCCCATCAATGAAGGAAAACTCTGTCCAAAAGGAGTTACCTGCTGGGAACATGTTCACAGCCCTGACCGCCTTACTACCCCCCTGATCAAGAAGGATGGCAAGTTCGAGGAAGCAACATGGGACGAAGCTCTTGATCTTGTTGCAAAGAACTTCAAGACCATCTATGAGAAAAACGGTCCTAAGGGACTGGGATTCCAGACCTCATGCAGAACTGTCAATGAAGACTGTTATATCTTCCAGAAGTTTGCACGGGTTGCATTCAAGACAAATAACGTTGACAACTGTGCCCGTATCTGTCACGGACCTTCTGTTGCAGGTCTTTCCCTCTCATTTGGTTCAGGTGCAGCAACAAACGGATTTGAAGATGCTCTGAACTCAGATTTAATCCTTATCTGGGGATCAAATGCAGTAGAAGCACATCCGCTTGCAGGACGCAGGATTGCACAGGCAAAAAAGAGAGGTATCCCGATTATTGCTGTTGACCCACGGTATACCATGACTGCCCGTCTTGCTGATACCTATGTGCGGTTTAATCCGTCAACCCACATTGCCCTTGCAAACTCCATGATGTACTGGATAATCAAGGAAGGCCTGGAAGACAAAAAATTCATACAGGACAGGGTGAACGGCTTTGATGATCTTAAGAAAGTTGTTGAGAACTACGCTGATGCAGAGGCAATCCATGGTGTTCCACTTGATGTCGTAAAAGACATGGCATTCAAGTATGCAAAAGCAAAGAACGCCGTTATTATCTACTGTCTTGGTATCACCGAACTTACCACCGGAACTGACAATGTCCGTTCAATGGGTAACCTTGCTCTCCTGACAGGTAATGTCGGCCGTGAGGGTGTTGGTGTCAACCCGCTCCGTGGTCAGAACAATGTACAGGGTGCCTGTGACATGGGTGCATACCCGAATGTTTACTCCGGGTACCAGAAGTGTGAAGTTGCAGAAAACCGTGCCAAGATGGAGAAGGCCTGGGGAATTACCGATCTTCCTGACTGGTATGGTGCAACTCTCGTTGAACAGATAAAGCAATGTGGTGAAGAGATAAAGGGCATGTATGTCCTCGGTCTGAACCCTGTTGTCACCTATCCTGACTCCAACCTGGTTAAACGGCAGTTTGAAAAACTTGACTTCCTTGTCATTCAGGACATCTTCTTCACCGAGAGCTGTCATTATGCAGACGTAATCCTTCCCGGAGCATGTTTCGCAGAGAAGGATGGAACGTTTACCAGCGGGGAACGAAGAATTAACCGTGTCAGAAAAGCAGTAAATCCACCAGGCCAGTCACAGGAAGATATCTGGATCATTGCTGAACTTGCAAAGAAGATGGGTCTTAAGGGCTTTGATCTTCCGACTGCAAAGGATGTATGGGATGATATGAGAGCAGTTACCCCGTCCATGTTCGGAGCCACCTATGAGAAACTTGAAAGACCTGAATCCATCTGCTGGCCATGCCCGACTGAGGAACACATGGGAACTCCGATACTGCACCGTGAAAAGTTCGGAACCGCTGACGGGAAGGGCAATCTTTTTGGTATCGAGTACCGTCCGCCTGCAGAAGTTGCAGATGCTGAGTATCCGTTCACCCTTATGACCGGACGTCTCATCTTCCACTACCATTCCAGGACTCAGACTGGTCGTGCTGCTGACATGCACCGTGAAGTGCCAGAATCTTATGCACAGATAAATGTCGAGGATGCAAACCGCCTTGGTATTAAAAACGGTGAATATATCAAGCTGAAAAGCCGCCGTGGAGAGACAACAACACTTGCACGTGTCACTGATGAAGTTGCACCTGGTGTTGTTTACATGACCATGCACTTTGCAGATGGTGTCAACAACCTGACAAATACAGCATTAGACCCGATGTCAAAGATGCCGGAGCTTAAGCACTGTGCCATTTCGATTGAAAAGGCAGGAGGTAACTAAGATGGCAGCAAAAGGCGATATGCTCTATGCATGGGCAAAAGATGCAGAAATACAGAAGAAAGGAGAGTGTGGAGGAGCAGTAACCGCACTTCTTAAGCATGCTCTTGAGAACAAGATGGTTGACGCTGTTATTGCCATCAAAAAGGGTAAAGACCTCTACGATGCAGTGCCGACGGTCATCACAAACCCTGAGGATCTTATTCAGACCGCAGGGTCACTGCACTGTGGTACCCTCCTTATCCCCAAGCTTATCAAGAAATATCTGAACGGTGCCAAAGACATGAAGCTCGCAGTCACCTGTAAAGGCTGTGATGCCATGGCTTTTTATGAGCTTGCAAAACGGAATCAGATAAACCTTGATAATATCATCATGATCGGAGTCAATTGTGGTGGTTCAGTCAGCCCGGTAGTTGCAAGGAAGATGATTGCTGACAAGTTCGAAGTTGATCCTGACAAGGTTACCAAGGAAGAGATTGACAAGGGTCAGTTCATCATCGAGTTTGAGGGCGGTCACAAGGGTATCAAGATTGATGATCTTGAAGAAGAAGGATACGGACGCCGTTCCAACTGCCGCAGATGCAAGATGAAAGTCCCACGCCAGGCAGATATTGCAGCAGGTAACTGGGGAGTTATCGGAGACAAGGCAGGTAAAGCTACATTCCTTGAAATCTGCTCTGATAAGGGTGCAAACCTTGTAAACAGTGCACAGTCAAAAGGTGATCTTGAGACAAGTGCAGCAGATTCAAAAGGTATAGAGATAAGGGGCAAGGTTGAGAAAGCCATGCTCAAGCTTGGAGACATATGGAGAAAACGCGACTTTGATGGTCTTGGAAAGGGCAAAGACCGACTCAAGCTCATGATGGCAGAGTCTTCAAAATGTGTCAAGTGTTATGCCTGTATTGAAGCTTGTCCAATCTGTTATTGTGTTGAGTGTTCCACTAAAAAGCCATGGTATGTTGCTCCAGGAGTTCTGCCAACCAGCTTCATGTTCCACCTGATAAGGTTTGCACATGTTTCAGACTCCTGTGTTAACTGTGGTCAGTGTGAAGAACTCTGTCCAATGGAGATTCCGAATGCACTCTTCATGCATTCCCAGCAGGTTGAGATTGAAAAGATGTTCGGCCATGTTCCAGGTCAGGATTTAACTCCGCCAATTCATGCCCTTGTTGAAGAGAAATCTGAGCGTGCACGTCTTGATGCGACCGGAACTGATTCAATCTATTCCAACATCTTTGCAGACGAATAAACCCAACCTTTTTTTCTTTTTACTTCCAGTATCTCATAAGACCAGAGTTGATCTCTTTTCCACTCCTGGCAGGTGACAGAGATGACAGATGTAAAAGATACCATAATGCAAAATATTACAAAAGAAATCCAGGTAGTTAAAGCTCATGGGGATGAAACAAAGGAAACAACCGTTGAAGTATGCATGGAATCCAGGATTGTTTTTTCTCTGAACGGCTGCATTGTAGGGGATCTTTCGATAACTCCACTTGATCTTAAAGCCTTTGCAACCGGATATCTCATCTGCGAAGGGTACATCTGTGCCATGGAGGAGATAGAGGATATCTCAATAGATCTTCCGAATATTTCAGTTACTACCAGGAATGGTGAAGTTCCGGTTGGAAAGTTCTCTAAGAACAGCTCCGGAGGATCATGCAGGGATCTTCTTCCCGGCGGAGAACTCCCACCACTTCCTGATGGGTTTGTTGTGAATGCAAAGACCATTCTTCGCTCGATGGACAAAGTGAATGATTATTCTGTCATATGGAAACGAACCGGCGGGATGCATTGCAGCCTTATCATTGACAAGGACGGAGAGGTTATATCCGGAGTTGAAGACATGGGCAGGCATACTACGGTCGATAAAGTTGTAGGTATGGCAATTATTAAGGGAGCTTATCTCTCTGACTGTTATCTTGTAAGTTCAGGT
Organism: Methanospirillum sp.; assembly: GCA_028695895.1. Classification (GTDB taxonomy): domain Archaea; phylum Halobacteriota; class Methanomicrobia; order Methanomicrobiales; family Methanospirillaceae; genus Methanospirillum. The sequence continues at coordinate 6,006 of JAQVIE010000002.1, forward strand.
CGTCTTCCGGTTGATATGGTCGCAAAAGCGTACCGTGCCGGAATACCTGTTATGATATCCAACAATGCTGCATTTGCCGGGGGAATTGAATTTGCAAAAAAGGTGAATATGACCCTTGCAGGGTTTGTAAGACCGCCAGATATGACTATTTACACTGGTGCCAGCCGGATAGTATTCTCCTGAATATTCAGATTTTTTCGTAATATTTCTGGCTTCCACATCCAGGACAAAGACCATTTTCAAGAAGGTTTTCCGGAACAGGTTCGCCACATGATGAACATGTTCCTGTTTTCCATTTCTGCTTATGGGTAACTTTCACTTTAACCTTTTCCGAGGACAGCATTCCGGTACCTTTGCTTATGATCTCCTCAACCAGTTTTTTCTTCATGGTCTTTCCATCAAAGTCAGGTGTATTTGCAAACCATGCTTTTAGAACCGGGGTGTCTTCCAGCTTGGCAGGGTCCATTCTGACTCTTACTCCCTCTGCATAATCCTCATCACTTGGCCAGTTCACTGTCATTGCAAACCGCCCGATATTTATAACTCGTAACCGGTGATTGCCAGGAGTGCAATGCAATATCACCTGTAGTGGATCAGGGGCACATTTTGAGGTTTCACAGACGGAATACAACTTTTCACCAGGTTTTGCACCAAGGAGTGACAAGGCATAATCAACCATGTAAACGCCAATCAAAAGTCCGGCTGCTGTGCCCATGTGAAAATCAATGCATCGGTCAAACCAGTCAATAAGAGTATCACTACTTCCATTTTTTTTAAGAAGAGAAAGAATTTCTTCTTTTGAATATTCGTCCCCGTGTTTGGACATACAAATAATGTTTGACTTCATGACATATACAAATTGATATGCTTACCTCACCCAGAGTTTTTCAAGTTAACAAAGAAGAAGAGTAAAATTATAAGTAAAAATAATCTAAATTGATTGATTTATAAAATTGTAAACTAAATATCCATAATATCATCTTTTGTTTTCACCAATATTCAACAACTTATGCGGCACCATACATGGATGATGTATCAGAAAATTCATAAGTTAATATTTTTCAACTTTTTAGTTCTAAAAATTAATTGATAATAATTAACCAGTCACGCAGAAGTGTAAGTTAAGTAAATTATACCTAAAGTCTAAAAAATCAAATAAATATACTTATATTCACCAGGATCCTCTCACCAATTTTCTCCAAAATTCTAAGATAAACCAAAACGATTATTAATTCATATTATCCATGTTGTATTGCCTGGATTGAATCCCCGGGCACATGTTTAACGTGATGGGGGCAGAATCAACCCGAATTCGTGAAGGATTTCCCGAGTTCTTCCTTCATGAATGGTTCTGCCTTTCAAATATACTCAATAGACATATATCAGGATCTCATTGTTAATATTTTTTGATTTACTTTATTTTTATTTTCCATAATTAGGAGCATGACATCCATTTTTCACTGATAATCATCATTTTGCGCGAAAATGAGATTGTCAGATGGAAATTAACCAGAACATTTATAAGTAGGGCGATTTTTACCTATAATTTAAATGATTATTATAGGCAGTTCGAATTATTTATAGTTAAATTATAATAATCGAAATGCGGTTTTTGAAAGGTAAAATATATGTATGTCTATCATATTTCCACATTAATTCATCATTTTTAAGTTTTTTAAGCGATGATTTTATATATTTAAAAAGAACATTTTACTTATCACGGGACTGCCAGGAAAAACAGGAATGCATATTCTGTGACATGCATCATATCACCGGTTTTTACGGTCATATGTCTGTTCATCGACAGTTTTCTTCACGAGGAGCATTATGAGCACAATTTCCATCAACCTGATATCCGGACGCACCATACAGCAGGGTGCATCAATGGAAGGCGGAAAAGATACAGAAAAATACATGAAAGCGTGTGGGATCATCGAGATTGATGATTCTGATTTTAAACGCCTTGACATTATGAAAAATACCAATGTAAAAGTTAAAAGTGAATTCGGAGAGGTAGTAGTCAAAGCAATTGAAGCAACGCAGGGGCCACATCCAGGGGTTGCATTCATTCCAATGGGTCCATGGGCAAACAGTGTAACCAGCCCTGAAACGTACAGCACAGGAATGCCCACTTTTAAAGGGGTTCCAATAACAATTGAACCAGCAGAAAAGGAGAGAGTATTAACCTCTATTGAACTTGTAAGAGAGAAATGCCGGGGTGATGAATAATGACAAAAACAATTACCGATGTCATCTGCCCTTTTTGCGGAACTCTCTGTGATGATCTTATTGTTACCACTGATGACGAAGGAAAGAAGATAGTGGATGTTGAAAATGCCTGTGCCATAGGAGCGGAAAAATTCATTAGCGCTTCTAATCATCAACACCGGAAAACCCGTCCACGAAAACTCCAGGAAGATGGATCATTCAAAGAGATAACATATGACGAGGCTGTTGAATATACTGCCCAAATGCTTGTAAATGCCAAAAAACCGTCTATGTATGGCTGGTCTTCAACAAGCTGCGAGGCACAGAGCGTCGGGCATGAGATTGCAGAACTGTGCGGTGCTCTTGTTGACAATACCGCTGCAGTATGCCATGGAACTACCCTTGTCGCAGTCCAGAATGTGGGTATTCCAAGCTGTACACTTGGAGAAGTCAAGAACCGTGCTGACCGCATCATCTTCTGGGGATGCAACCCGGCACATGCCCACCCACGTCACATGTCCAGGTATTCCATATTTCCCCGTGGATATTTCACCGGAAAGGGTCAGAAACAGAGAAAAATAATAGTTGTGGATCCACGGCCTACCGATACTGCAGGCATTGCAGATGTTCATCTCCAGGTTGAGCAGGGATATGACTATGAATTACTCCAGGCACTTCGTGCAGCAGTCAGGGGCCAGGAGATAAGCGGGGATATAGTTGCCGGAGTTCCAAAGGAAAAGGTCTATGAAGCAGCAGAGATGTTAAAATCCGGTAGGTTCGGAGTCATCTTCTTTGGAATGGGTGTCACCCAGTCTCTTGGTAAGGATCATAATATCGATGCAGCCATCATGCTGACCAGTGATCTCAATAATTATACCAAATTCTCAATCATTGCCATGCGGGGACATTATAATGTGACAGGATCAGGCCAGGTCCTTGGATGGCAGTTTGGATTTCCCTATTCTGTCGATCTTTCAAGGGGTTTTGCCAGGTACAACCCAGGTGAGACCGGAACTATCGAAGTTCTGAAAAGAAAAGAGATAGATGCCATGTTTGTCCTTGGAAGTGACCCAGGTGCCCACTTTCCTATGCAGTGTGTAAAAGAGATCTCAAGACTCCCGTCTGTTGCAGTAGACCCGCATATCACACCGACCACCGAGATCTGTAAAGTTCACGTTCCGGTAGCCTTTGTTGGAGTTGAAGTGGGAGGTAACTGCTATCGTATGGATAATGTCCCGATTGAAGCCAGAAAAGTCGTTGAGCCTCCGGAAGGGATGATGACTGATACAGAGTTTTTAAAAGCAGTCTTAAAGAGGGTCAAAGAACTCAGGGCAGACTAAAGGAGAATAAAAACATGAGCGAATATATCATTAAAAACGGAAAGGTTTACGACCCGAAGACCGGAATCAAAGGAGATATCTCTGATGTCTGTATTAAGAACGGAAAAATTGCAGAAAAGGTATCTTCGAAGGCTAAGATAATTGATGCAAAGGGCAAGACTGTCATGGCCGGTGCGGTTGAAGTCCATGCACATGTAGCAGGCCCGAAAGTCAACGAAGGGAGAAATTTCCGTCCTGAAGACAAACTCTTTACCTATCAGCCAACCGGTAAAAACACCAGGATGGCCGGGGGTTTTTCTATCCCGACTACCTTTAAGACCGGTTATGAATATGCCAAAATGGGTTATACCACCGTGATGGAAGCAGCAATGCCTCCACTTTATGCAAGACATGTTCATGAAGAGATAAAAGACACACCAATTATTGATGAGGGAGCATTCCCTGTCTTTGGAAATAACTGGTTTGTCTTTGAATATCTCAAAAATGACGAGATGGATAATGTATGTGCATATATCTCCTGGCTGCTTCGGGCAACCAGGGGGTATGCAATTAAGATAGTCAATCCAGGTGGTTCTGAAGCATGGGGATGGGGTGAAAACTGTGCAACCGTGAATGATCCGGTCCCGTATTTTGACATCACACCTGCAGAGATTGTAAAAGGCCTTCTGACCGCAAACGAGAAGATGGGTCTTCCTCATTCTATTCATATCCATTCGAACAATCTTGGAAATCCTGGTAACTTCGAGACCACCCTTGATACCCTGAAGATTGCAGAAGGAGTCAGACCAGACAACAAGTTTGGCAGAGAGCAGGTTCTCCACCACACTCATGTCCAGTTTCACAGCTACAAAGGTGACAACTGGGCGAACTTTGAATCAGGGTCCAAAGAGATTGCTGATTACTTTAACAAAAACAAGAACATGACCATGGACCTTGGTTGTGTCACTCTTGACGAGACCACTACCATGACAGCGGACGGGCCATTCGAGCATCACCTGACTTCACTTAACCATCTTAAGTGGGCTAATGTGGATGTTGAACTTGAGACAAGCTCAGGTATTGTGCCATATGTCTATGACCCTAATATCAAGGTCTGTGCCATCCAGTGGTGTATCGGGCTTGAACTTGGTCTTCTTGCAAAAGATCCGATGAGGACGTTTATCACAACCGACCACCCGAATGCAGGGCCGTTTACAAGGTACCCGCGTATCATGAAATGGCTTATGTCTGACAAAACACGTCAAAACATGCTCAAGGGCTTCAAAAACTCTGACAAGGTCATTGCTGCAACCAATCTGGCATCCATTGACCGTGAACTGACAATGTATGAGATAGCACAGATGACAAGGGCCGGTCCTGCAAGGTCACTTGGTCTTTACAATATCTTTGGAGGTCTTGCTCCCGGAATGGATGCTGATGTTGCCGTGTTCAACATTGATGAAGACAGGATTGAAGATCCGGAAGATATTGAGAAGGCATTTAGTGCTGCAGATTGTGTCTTCAAAAGCGGCACCATGGTTGTTGAGAATGGCGAAGTTATCAGCAACGGAAACAAGCGTACCCTCTGGGTAGATGCAAAGATTCCAATGAACCAGCAGGTAAAACGTGATGTTCAGATGAAGTTCCTCAAGTTTTACAGCATGAACCTGAACAACTACGAGGTCTCGAACCATTATGTTCCAAACCCGTATGTCATTGAGGTAGATAATTAAGGAGTGATAAAGATGGATATTGTAAAACTCACTCTTACCAAAGTTCCCGGACTGTTTCTTGAAGCAGAGAATATCACTCCAGACCATTTTGCAGGAAAAAATGCCCAACAGATAGGAGAACTTCATGTCCATCTGGGTAACCAGACTGCAAAAATCAGTGATTACTTTTCTGTTGAAGGAAAAGGAGGAGCTACTGCTGCAGATACCAGGATCATTGTCTCTGGTCCTACTGACAAGGTCAAGTATATCGGCATGAAGATGACCGCCGGGGAGATTGAGATCCAGGGGAATACTGATATGTATACCGCTGCCTGGATGGCTGGTGGAAAAATCCATGTCAAAGGCAATGTTGACTCTTTTTGTGCTATCGGTATGACTGGTGGCGAGTTTATCGTCGATGGAAATGCCAAAAATTACCTTGGTGCCTCTTACCGTGGTGACTGGAGAGGTATGCAGGGAGGTAAGATAATTGTAAAAGGTAATGCAGGATCAGACACTGCTACCTTCATGAACGGCGGAACCATTGACATTGGTGGCAATGTTGATGTTCACCTTGGTACCCATGCAGAAGGAGGAAAAATCATCGTTCGTGGAGATGCAAAAGGCCGTGTGGGTGGTCAGATGGTAAAAGGAGACATCTTTGTTCTTGGCCAGGTAGAGCGGATGATGCCCACCTATATCTACAAGGGTGAGGAAGAAGCTGAACTTGACGGGAAAAAACAGTTGTTTAAGGTCTGGATAGGTGATATGGGAGAAAGACACGGGAAGCGGAAAGGTGAGATAATCTATGGAAAGATCTATATTCCGTCTGATGGTGCTGAAGGCATTGCAGCTGCCACCCATGTTGAAAAGAAGAAAAAACTGACTGAAAAACAACTGGACAAAGTAAAAGAAGTGTTCAAAGACCAGGAACCAACTGTCCAGCAGGTCAGAACATATATCTTTGACAGTTTTGATGTTGACATGAAACCGATGCAGGTTTCACGTCTCATTGAAGGATTAAAAAGATAATTTTTCCTTCTTACTCTTTATTCTGCCCGTTTGGGAATACCATGACCGCTGAGGCCTTGAAAGTAATAAAAACGGTGTCACCTTCGTCTATCTTCAGATCGTACATGCTCCTGATAGTCAACACTCCGGTCAGGCATATACCACAATCCACAACCACCCATGCAAGGGAACCCATCAGTCTTATCTTTATGACAGTGGCCTTTAGAACATTCCTTGCACTTGATTTCAGGGGTTCTCTTGAAAAGATAAGATCTTCAGATCTGATACCGCAGTGAACAGGGCCATTATACCGGGTTATTGTGTGAATTTTCACCGATCCGACCCTGATTATCTTTCCTTCATTGCTCTCCCTGGCAATACCGGTGAATAAATTTTCCATGCCGGTAAATGCTGCAACAAAGGGAGTCTGCGGATTTTTAAATATCTCATCAGGATCTCCAACCTGAACGATGGTACCTTCATCCATCACAGCCGACCGGTGCCCAAGCGAGATGAGATCCTCTGCATGATGGGTGATATGGATGACAGACACACCGGTGAGCGATGGTATCCTTGCCAGTTCACTTCGCATTTTTCTCCTGGTGATGGCATCAAGAGCTGAGAGCGGTTCATCAAGCAGCAGTATCCTTGGTTTTATTATAAGAGCACGGGCAATTGCCACCCTTTGCTGTTCTCCGCCACTGAGTGTATCAGGAGAGCGTGATAAAAGATGAGAGATTCCTAAAAGTGAGGCCATCTCCCCTGTTGCTTCCTTTATCTCCGATGCTGGTCTTCCCAGTTGTTTCAGTCCGAATCCGATGTTTTTTTCTATGGTAAGATGGGGAAAGAGCATGTAATCCTGGTAGACCATGCCTATATTTCTGAGTCTTGCAGGACGGTCAGTAATATCTGCACCATCAAGGATTATCCTTCCTGAATCAGGGCGGTGAATTCCTGCAATAGTCTCAAGTAAAATGCTTTTTCCCGCACCTGATGGCCCGAGGATGATGAAATACTCGCTGTCACATATCTCAAGGTTTACATCCCTGAGATGAAACTCCCCAAGAGATTTGGATAAACCCTGAATTTTTAATGGCATTATATCATCCTCCTTGAGCCAAACCAGTGCTCAAAGATAAGCAATGTTCCGACAGAGATGGCAAGCAGAATTGTTGCAGATGCAATGGCAAGGTCAAGATCCCCGGTTGAGAGATTCAGGAACAATGCAATTGGCAATGTCTCCGTCTTCATCCTTGTTGCCCCTGCAATCATCAGAACAGCTCCGAACTCACCCATGGCTTTTGACCAGGTGATGGTAAGTCCGGCTAACAGGGCCTGCCTGGACATGGGAAGACTGACCTGGAAAAATACGGCAGGTTCAGATGCCCCAAGAGTTCTGGCAACATGCTCATACCTTGGATGAACGGAATCAAAGGCAGAACGCATTACCCTGATAAGATAAGGAACATTGACAAAGAACTGGGCGACGATTATTGCAGTAGTTGTATAAACGATGTCAATTCCTATCAGCCGGAGCATGTCACCGAAGATGGACGGTCCAAAAAAGATTAAAAGGGCAATTCCTGCCACAAGAGGAGGAAGGGAGAGTGGAAGGCTGATTATAAGGCCCATGAATCGTGATGTGGGAAATGTGTACCTTGAAAGGGCATATGCAACAGGAAGGGCAACTGCTGCACAGAGCAGAGTGGAAATTATCGCGGTAAAAAGGGATAACTTAATAGCAAAAAGAATTTCTTCGGAAGTTAATGCACGGATGAGTGCCTGTGGGTCAGGCCAGAGTATAAGACCGCCAAATACTAAACAGAATAAAAGTATCAGAACTCCTGAGAGAACTATCAGAAAACCCTGGAACCAGGATCCGGAATGTGGTTGCAGACTTTGCACCATGAGGGTTAGATGCCGGATGTCTTCATTTTTTTCTTGGTCCCGCTCATTTTGAATAGAACTGGAAAGGAAAAACGACTGTTCCTGATGATACTGATTTTATTTGCTGTTTTGTAAAAATCAAAGAGAGGAATAATGGTAATTCCTGGCTTTTCCTCATCTTTGTGCCCTGTAATCATAACATTACATTGGCATAGACCGGGTCAGGATAAACCGGGAAGCCATGCTTTTTGAATATGGCTTTTCCTTCATCTGATGAGACAAAGTCAACAAATTTTTGTGCTGTCTCTTCCTTTGTGGTAAAAGTAGTACAACCGATTGGGACAACAAGTGCAATGTTCTCTTCATCTGGTAAAGCAACAGACTCAATATCATCTCCTTTTATCTGATCCAGAGTAATCAGGCTTGCATCTGCCTGTTTTAGTTTTAATGCTGTCACTACTTCATTAATAGTAGGCGCACGAACCACGACATTCTTCTCTACATCCTCAGAAATACCAAATTTGTCAAAAAGCTTCTGTCCCTGTTTTCCGATGGCTGTTGCATTCACATCGCCAAGGGCAAGCTTGATTCCTTCTTTAGTAAAGTCCTGGATAGATTCAATACCCAATGGATTTCCTGCCTGAACTCCTATCACCGGAACATGGTATGCAATGTATTCCGGGTCAATTACAAGGCCTTTATCTTGTGCAACCTTGTAATCAGGGGTTCCACCAGAAACAAAGACATCTCCTTTTTTAGATAATTCCATCTGGGTAATAAGAGTTCCTGCCCCTGCAAAATTATATTCAATGGCGATTCCATTCTCTTCTTCAAAGAGATCTCCAATTTCCAGCATTGCCGCTTTTAGTCCTGCTCCTGCATGCACAAAAAGTGATTCCGGCTCATCTGCCCCATAAACAGGCATTGATAAGCAGGCAAACAGGAGTAAAAAAACAAGTCCGGTTAAAAAACGTGATCTATGTATCATCAGTAATAGGTATCAAAATATAACATATAATGGTTTCTTTTTGATGTAAGTAATATGAATCAAATTTATCTGGTTAAATTGATCAATATGTTTACATATAAAAAAATTATTTCATTACCACTGCATGTCTTTTTCATTCGTGGAGTGTTTATCGTATTGTAAAAATAACATGTATAAAAACCCAAGTACCCATGGATTTCATGCAGAAACAAATTCGCGTTTATTCTTCGGATATTAATATTCAAACGCACAATTCCACGCAGAATACGAATAGTGCCACCCAGCCAATTAGTTCAGCTTCAATTGAAGAAGCTGTCAGACTTATAAAACAGATTGCCCCGGATACAAGGATTGAGACCCGTTATATAGACGAATCAGACGGGTTCACTCTTGGGGCGCCTGTTTATTGCAGGTATGATATCCCTGGTTTTAATCGTTCAACAAAAGACGGGTATGCAGTACGGGCAGAAGATATAAGAGAGGCAACTCCGCAAAACCCGGTAAAACTGCTTTTTTCCGGTTCAATCCATAACGGCCATTCACCTTCCCTGTGCCTCCTGGAAGGTTCCTGCATGGCAATTGCAACCGGAGGAGCATTGCCTGACTTTTCAGATGCCGTTGTGATGCATGAAAATGCCAGTTTAAATGACTCATATGTGGAGATATCCTGTCCTGTTTTTCAAGGAGATAATGTCATCAGGAAGGATGAAGATGCCAAAGCCGGGGAGATACTCTTTCCTGAAGGATGGGTTTTACGCCCACAGGATATCGGGGTGCTGGCAGGGTTTGGAATCTGCACAGTCCAGGTCAGGGCCATGCCGGTAATCGGGATCCTTTCCACTGGACAGGAACTTGTCCCTGCAGACGGGAGACCTGCCAAAGGTGAAGTAAGAGAGACCAATTCTTACCTTATATCAGCATTGTGCAGGAAACTTGGGGCAATTCCAAAAAGGTACGGCATTGCCTGGGAAGGGGCTTCAGACCTGTCAGACATGCTTTGCACTTGTGTGTCTGAATGTGATGCAATAATTATCAGCGGAGGAAGCGCTCATGACGAACGTGACCTGACGGCTGAAGTCATCTCCCATCATGGTTCCATCTATCTTTCAGGTTTGTCAATATCTCCAAGAAAGAAGATGGTAATAGGGGCAATTGAAGGAAAACCCATTATTGGTCTTCCAGGTCATCCTGCATCAGTTTATCTTCTTTTACTGCTTGTTGTCTCAAACCTCATCCAGGTGATGAAAGGCTCGGTAACACATGGTCTTTTAAAAGAAAAGGCTTTCGCAGGGGTGGACCTGAAAGCACATCCTGATCGGGAGTACCATATTCCTGTCAGGATTGATAAGGACCAGGCTTTTCCCCTTAGCCGAAAGGCAGGTCTTGTAAGTCTTCTGACTCATTGTGATGGAATAGTTCATGTTCCCCAGGGAAGCAGGGGAATTAAAAAAGGTGAAGTGCTGGAGGTTATGGATCTGACAAGGGTAAGATCACCTTTCCATATGCCCCCTGATGAAGACTGATGCCAGTAATTCGTTTTTTTAAAGTTATCTGCCTGGTAAAAATCATTTTGAACAAGCATAAAATGATGCTTAATTTTTATATACTCATTTGAAGAATATATACGGTGCTGGCTTTTGTCAGCAAAACTCGGTTAGGTCATCAGGACAACTTGAGATCCAGTAATACCGATCGTGCTTATGCACCTAATCCGGTTCCTGATGACCATTTCATATATATTCTGCCTCCATCACGGAGCTTTTTTTAATAATTCAAAGTTGAATTGTAATTGTTAATTATCTGTAAGAAAAAGATATAGTGATGAACAACAGACTCGGGAAGATCATCATCAGCCGCCCCCATCAATCTGAACCCGTAATATCTGATTCACAAACCATACATGAAACGGGCTCAGGACACGGGAAAGGTAATAATTCTGGAACCTTTCTTTCTGAAGATGCAGAGCCTTTTTTTGACGTGGTCACGATAGATGAGGCAGTCAGGATTGTCAGAAGTATCGCAAAACAGACAGGTACTGAAACGATTATTATTGATGACGCTGAAGGCCGGGTTTTAGCAGAATCAATCATAACAAATGAGGATATTCCCGGGTTTGACAGATCCTGGAAAGACGGATATGCAGTCATTGCACAGGATACCTATGCTGCAACCGAGAATGTCCCTGTAATTCTCTCACTTCATGGTTCAGTTGCCATGGGAAAATCAGATAAGGGACAGATAAGTCAGGGAGAGTGTATGTATATCCCGACTGGCGGGCAGATGCCTGATGGTGCTGACGCAGTTGTAATGATAGAATATGCTGAACATGCCGGAGACAAAGTCCTCATCAGGCAACCGGTTGTTCTCCGGGAGAATGTCATTGCAAAAGATGAGGACTTCAGTTCAGGAACCATCATTTTCCCTGCCGGTTCCACCCTTCGCCCACAGGATATCGGAGTGCTGGCGGCAATTGGAAAAACCCGTATCTCTGTCAGGAAATTCCCAAGGATAGCTATTATCTCAACTGGCGTGGAACTTGTGCCTTCCGAGGCTATTCCCAGGATTGGTGAGGTTCGTGAGGTAAATTCACACCTTATCTCTGTTTTTTTGAGAAGGCAGGGGGCCACACCTGTCAGGTATGGTATCATCAGGGATAACCTGGAAGAACTGGTAAGAACAATTAAAACCGCTTCACAGGAGTGTGATGCAGTAATTGTAAGTGGTGGCAGCTCAAAAGACAGAAATGATATCACCTTCAGGGCTATTGCATCACTTGGCAAAGTCTTCGTGCACGGGATATCAATTGCTCCTGGAAAGCCCACCATTATCGGACAATGTGAAGATGTACCTGTAATCGGTCTCCCTGGTCATCCGGTATCAACGTTCATGGTCATGACGCTGGTAGCCGTTCACCTGATCCAGGCCATGAAAGGATCACCCTGTCAGCATATTTATAAAAAGACCATAAAGATGGCAACTGATCTTAAGTCAGAAGGGGGGCGTGAACAATATATCAGGGTGAAGATTGAAAATGACGAGGGAACACCTGTACTTGGTAAATCCGGACTGTTAAACACCCTGCTATACAGTGACGGGATAATTCACCTGCCATCAGGAAAAGAGGGACTTGTTAAAGGAGAAGAAGTTGAGGTGAGGCTCTGGTGAGCCGGTATTTAACCCTCATCCCTTACCTTGCTGCACAAAAGATTCTGAAGACATCAGCCAGACCGGAATTTCAGGTAAAGACGATTCAGGTTACAAAAAGCCATGGTCATATCAGCCATGAACCGGTTTTTTCCCGTCTTACAATACCAGGCAGTGCAGTATCACAAAGGGATGGGTATGCTGTTAATGCTTCAGATTCATATATTGCAACTGAAGCAGCCCCGGTGGAGATCTCATCATTTCTCAAGGTTCATACCGGTTCTCCGGTTCCTGAAGAATATGATGCTGTTATCATGCATGAAGATGTCAGACAGGATAGTCCTTCTCCTTCCTGTATAACAATAATAAAACCTGCAAGACCAGGTCAGAATATTCAAAAAGCAGGAAGTGAAACCAGGGTCGGTTCTATTATCATACCTGCCGGCCATCTCATCTCTCCGGAAGATATTGGTGCAATGATCGGGTATGGTGTCACTTCAGTGCAGGTAAAAAAATTTGTTGCAGGGTTTATTCCAACCGGGGATGAACTAAAAGAACCATGCATGGCCCCTGGCCCTGGTGAAGTCATCGCAAGCAACTGTGAAATGCTTGCAGCCTCCCTTGATACAATCGGGATTGAATCACTAATTTATCCCATCGTTCCTGATGATCCTGTGCAGATCAGGAATGCAATTGAACTGGCTGTCAGGGAATGTTCATTTGTCATAATATCAGGCGGTTCATCAACAGGCAGCAGGGATCATTCAGAGAGCGTATTAAGCGAAATGGGCACAGTCCTGTATCACGGGGTTGCAATGAGACCTGGAAGAAGCACACTTGCAGCGGTTGTGGATGGCATCCCTGTCTTTGGCATCCCGGGAACTCCTGCGGGTGCACTTGCAGTTTTCCGGGAACTGATTATTCCCTGGCTTTCAGAAACCGGCTATCCTGTTCCAGTAGAGAATACTGTTCAGGTCACCCTCGCTGATTCTGTTCCATCAGAACTTGGAACTGATGATTTCATCCTGATGTCTGTTGGAAAGGTATCAGACAGATACAAAGCGATGATGGTTCCCCGTGGAGGCGGGCAGATGTCTGCAGTGAAATCTAATGCAGTCCTTCATATTGCCAGGAATAGCGAAGGAATAAAGCAGGGAAAAGAGTGCATAGTTCGCCTGACAAGATCATTTCCTCATCCAGATAATATTTACCTGTTTAATGGATTGCAGGATCCCATCCTTGACGTTCTGGATCAGTTTCTAAGAAAGAAACAACAGAAGTTATTTTTCCGAAAAGCTTCCCACGAGGCCACCCTTCTCTCTCTCCGGAACAAAAGCATCCACGGAGGTATTATCATAAGGCAGGGAAATGGAGGAAGCGGCAGGGTGCAACAGGACTATTCATTCCTTACAGGCAGATCATATGCCATAAAAATTGCAGATAAGGAGTACATTCTTGCAGCTAAAATACCACCAGATTTCAGGGAAGGAAAAAAATATGTCTGCCCTGAATTATCTGATGATTCCCTGCTGTACCAGATGATGGAGTTCTATTTCCAGAAAATTCAGGTGAATAATTCAGATATTAACAGGAAAAGTTCTGAATGCACAACTGAACAGGAAATAATCCAGAATATTATTGAGGATAAAATAGACTTTGGACCATGTTCTGCATGTCTCGCTTTTGAATATGAACTACAGGGGCCGGTTATCGGATGCGATAGCATTGACCTTGTAATCAGGGAAGAAGACATGGAATCAGAACAGGTTAAAAATCTGGTGAAAGTCCTGGAGTCTGATGAATGGAGAGAAGAAACATGGATTATACCAGGGTATAACCTGAAAAGAAGTGGCCATATCACCCTTCTTTCTTCATAAGGGTCATGAGAAAAACCGGTGAAGAAAAAAGAGAGTTTAATACCCGGTTACTATCTCATCTTCATCAAGACCTGAAATTAATTCTTTTTTAAATGATTCAAAGTCAAGGATACCGAGTTGATCTGGAAGAAGTGAGTCACTCCATGCTTTTCTGTATACCCATTTTACTACTTTTTCAACAACATTTACAACAGTTTCAGGTGTTTTTACAGTAACGACATGGTACCCGACCCTTGGATGCCGGCCTCGTTTTCCACCTATGGTAATATGATATGCAGCAGGGTCTGCTTTGATAATATGGAACGGGCATGACTGGATGCACATTCCACAATGAACACAAAGGTCGTCGTTTAGTTTTATCATACCGTTCTTGATGGCAATGGCACCTTCCCTACAGTACTGAACACAGGTTCCACAACCAGTGCATGTCCCCGGAACTCTGTAAGGTCTGACAACTCCTGTAATTCCAATCTCATTCAACCGCTCACTGACACAGGAATTAGGGCATGAAGAGACAGCAACCCTGAATTTTACCGGCATCTCTTTTCCAAAGAACTTCTCATCAAGAGTCCTTGCAAGGGAGATTGAATCAATCATGGCAAAACGGCATCGTTCTGTTCCAGGGCAGGCAGTAATATTGACAATTTCAGATTTTTCAGCACCTATCGGTGTTCCGTTTGCTTCAAGGTCTGCAGCAAGGGATTCAAGAGAATCAGGAGAGACATGGACCAGTTCCATTGTCTGCCTTGTTGTCAGATGAACATCAGTATTGTATTTGCGTGCAATTTTTACAACACCCTCCATCTGATCCACTGAAATGAGGCCGGCAGGGATTCGAAGTCTTACTGTGCAGAAATTTCCACCAAATTCATTTATAATGCCACCTTTTTCATAGAGAGGGATTTTTCGCATACTTATATGTTAACCAGATAAGGAATAAACTTCGGCTCATAGTAATATTCATTTACCGGACCGGACTCATTCCTTCTATATTGATATATCTGCCAGCTTGCACACAGGTTACCTGTATCTTTAATTATTTCTTCTTAAATATCAGGTATATTCATACCTTATTAGGATCAATGAAAGATAAACCGGGGCACTATTGTTCCGTTAAATAGAGTTGATGGTATGACCACTGTCTTAATGGTTGACGATAATCCTGCAGATATCGATGATATGAATAAGATTCTGACTAAGGCCGGTTTTTTTACTCTGACGCAACCTGATGGAATTCATATCCTGGATTTTCTAAGAGAAAATTCTGCTGACCTTATCATGCTTGACCTCGTCATGCCAAAGATCAATGGAATTGAGGTTTTACGCGAGATTAAAGTTGAGTTCCCGGACATTCCTGTCATCATGTGTTCTGCAGCCGGGCTTGAACAGGTGGTGGCCCTTGCCCTTCGTGTTGGTGCTGCAGGGTATGTAGTCAAACCATATCATGAACAGGAATTGCTGGATAGTATCAGGAAGGTAACCGGCAAAAAATAAACAGACGGTAAAATTCATGAAATTATCACAAAAGTTATCTTTTTTTGGTCTTTTCCTGTTATTACTCTTTCTATCCTGTGTATCAGCTGAGGAGACAAATATTCATGTAATCGATGTGGGAACTGGTGATGCAGTCCTTATTGAGACCGATGGGAAATATACTCTGATTGATGCAGGACCTGACCGGAATACCACGGCAAAATATCTGACCAGCCACAATATCACCGACCTTTTTCTGTTCCTTGTGACCAGTATGGATCCTGGAAAAATCAGGGGTATTGAAGAGGTCATGAACCGGACAGTGGTGCATGATTATCGTGCAATAAAGACCGGCCTGTCATACCCGTCTTATACCCGGGTACTGGATAAGATAAAAAATGAATCAATCCCATACACATTCCTTGAGCCAGGAGAGATTATATCAATCGGTGAGGATACAATCATCGAAGTTGTCAATGTAACCCGGCCATATCCGAATATGAATGATGAGGCGGTGTTAAAGCTTGTGACTGGAGAAATATCCATGCTTTTTCTCTCACAAAACGGAGCACCGAAGATGGATAC
>JAQVIE010000121.1 GCA_028695895.1 Methanospirillum sp.
GGAGATATTTTTGGAGGATTCGGCGGACGCCAGCGGGGACCAAGGCGGGGTGATGATCTACTCATGCGAATCGAAGTCACTCTTCGGGATGCTGTATTTGGTCTTGACCGTGATATTGAAGTTATGCATGCAGAACCCTGTTCTGCCTGTGATGGTTCGGGATCAGAGACAAAAAAGACGAAAAGTTGTCCAAAATGTGGAGGTTCAGGACAGATTCGCCAGGCTACCCAGACACCATTTGGTAATTTTGTAAGACAATCCACATGTGACCTTTGTCATGGAAAGGGCAAGGTTGCAGAAAAACCATGCCCAAAATGTAAAGGGTCAGGGAATGAGAAAGTCAGGAGAAAAGTATCAGTCCACATTCCACCGGGAGTTGATACAGGTATGCGTCTTCGTCTTGAAGGATATGGAGAAGCTGGAGACCATGGGGCACCGAACGGCGACCTATATGTCGAAGTCCATGTCAAACCCGAACGCGGATTTAGTCGCGATGGTGATACACTCCTGACAAAAATCCAGGTAACACCAGCTCAGGCAGTGCTGGGAACCACCATTGACGTCACTACCATTGACAAGAGGCAGCTTGAAGTAAAAGTTCCTGCAGGGACCCAGGGAGGAAGAAAACTTCGTATTTCAGGAGAAGGCATAAGGAAAAGGGGACGCCCGGGGGACCTTCTTGTTGAGATAGACGTAGTTATTCCAAAACATGTAAGCGGAGAACAAAAAGAACTCTATGAAAAGATCCTTGGGCTTGAAGGTAAAAAAAAAGTAACAGGTTCAGGAAATGAAAAAAAAGGGTTCTTTGAGTCTATCCTTGGGGGATAAACCAAACCCTGTTTTCACCCACACATATCACAACTTTTAAACGTTAAGGCAGGAAAAGTACAAAGAACATGGCGCGGATCCTCCTTGTTGATGACGCTGGATACATGAGGCGGCTTATTGGTATCATGGCTACTAAAGGAGGGCATGAAGTCGTTGGTGAGGCGGAAACAGGTCAGGTTGCGATAGATCTCTATGAAAAGGTAAAACCCGACCTTGTTATTCTTGACATTCTGATGCCGGATATGAACGGTCTTGAAGCATTGAGAAAGATTAAGGAGATCGATCCTGATGCCCGCGTTCTGATGTGCACAGCCTCTGAGCAGTCTTCTCATGTTCAGGAAGCACTATCTCTTGGTGCCAAGGGTTACATTGTGAAACCTTTCACTATGGAGATAATACTTTCTACCATAGAAAATGCACTTGCTTCCTGATTTTTTTTTTACAGGAGCATGAGTGAAACTCATCCTTGAATTATCCGGGGATCATCCTTTCATTCCTTTTGAAGAAGTAAAGGCTATTTTCCCGGTATATGCACAAAACACCCAGGTTCTTATCGCAGAAATTCCATCCATCAGCACCCTTGACAGGTTTGCATATACTCATGCTGCGATGACCTGTCTTGGGACATGTCCTGCAGACCAGGAATCATTTATTCAGATGCTTCAGGATCTGAACATTTCATCGCCTGAACATTTCTGTGGCAGGGTCAAAAAAATGGCTGACCATGGCATGGAAACACCTTCTGGCTATCTTGAACGGCTGATTGGTTATCATGTAAAAGGGCCGGTATCAGTCTCTACACCTGCAAAAGTATTCAGGGCTGTTGTTGCTGGTGGAACATGTTATTTTGGAGAACTCATCTGGGAGCTTGACAGAACACCATACCATGCCAGAAAACCAGGAAACAGACCGTTTTTTCATCCGGGAGTCATGATGCCACGAATGATCAGAGCATTAGTGAATATGTCAGGGGCTATGCCAGGCGAATGGATACTGGACCCTTTTTGCGGAACCGGTGGAACTCTGATTGAAGCATCTCTTATCGGCTGCTTAGCCACAGGGACTGATGCAGATCCTGATATGATCACTGGAAGCAGGATAAATCTCACTGGTGCGATGACCGGAACAGCTGATGCGCGATACCTCCCTTTCCCTGATGAGTCCATTGATCACGTGATATCTGACCTTCCATACGGACAGTCGGTTACTATTATTGGAGACGGGCTTTTTGATCTATATCAACAGGCACTTTCGGAGATAAAACGGGTGGTGAAAAAAGGGAACAAGTCAGTTTTGGTTACCCACCAGGATATCAGGCATCTTGCAGAGCAGTATTGTGAGATAACCGGGTATTATGAACAAAGAGTACATAAAAGCCTTACCCGTCGAATACTTGTCATAAAATGACTTTTTCGGCAGGTTAAAATAACGGATCCGGGAATTACTAACATATAAAATATATTATGGCGTTTACATTTTTTTTCCGTGATGCACAGACATTAAATCTTGCAATAGATCATTTTCTACCATTTGTACAGAGCAGGCGGAAGATTATAATCTGGAGTGCCGGATGTGCCATGGGCCAGGAACCATATACCTTTGCCATCCTCCTTCGTGAGCGGATGGGCCCGCATCTGTTTAGAAATGTGAAGATATTTGCTACGGATATTGATACCTATAACCAGTACGGGCAGGTTATCGGAACCGGAAAATATCCTGAAAAAGATCTGCAACGAATCCCTCCTGAAATTTTTCGGACTTATTTCAGATCTGATCCAACAGACCCGGACTATGTATGCATAACAGATGAAATCCGTAATGCGGTTGAATTTAAAAAACATGACCTTCTGACGTTCGAACCAATCAGGACGGGAGTTCACATGATCATCTGCAAAAATGTTCTCCTTCATTTTTCCGCCGAAGAACGCATGAAAGTCTGGAACATGTTCTATAATGCCCTTGAGTATGGAGGTTTTATGCTTCATGAACACACACAAAAACTTCCTGAAGAGTTAAGCAGACTCTTTGATCAGATAGTCATGAATGCACAGATATTCAGGAAAAAAGACATTTATGTTGGTGAAAAACCTAACGGAACATAGCAAGCATTATACTTCAAATGTCTGGCATGTCTGCGGGACTTATCGTTCATTATCAGACCTGAATACACTTATCGATGTCGGGCGTGACCCAGCCATCATAGAATTGTTGGAATCTGTAAGATGCGGTCTTGGAAAACGTTCGGTTGATCAGGTTATTCTTACCCATTCACATTTTGATCATGCTGGTTTATTACCAAAGATCAGGGAAAAATTTAAACCTGAGGTATATGCACATCCTTTAAGCAGAAGTGAAAAGATAATCCCACTTTCTGACCGGCAGAAGATCAATATCGGTGACAGGGCCTGCATGGCGGTTCATTCACCAGGTCACAGTGATGACTCATTATGTATTCTCTGCGAGGAGGAACACCTGCTTTTTTCAGGTGATGTACCAATTAGGGTTTATTCAACAGATGGTGAATTCCCGTCTCAATTCCAGGATGCGTACGAACTATTTGTATCAGCGGAAATTAAGATTATTTATCCGGGACATGGAGAGACGGTTATAAATGATGTCCCCCGTCTCATGGAAGAGTCACTAAGAAACATTCGCCAGAGCAGGATAATATAAGAAATGGAGATTCAAAATCTCACCAGAGATAGTGTAATTTATACTTCCAATGCATGGATTTGTTTCGGTGATGGAAAAGACAATGCCGCCCTTTTAATTGACACCGGATGCGATCCCAGGATCCTGGATTATTTTCATGATAGAAAAAGACTGACTGGTAAAAACCCGGTAGGACAGATAATTCTCACCCATAATCATTATGATCATGCCCATCTTGTGGAAGAAATAAAAAATAAATATAATTCGACGATTAATGCGTTTTCATCCTACACTAAGGGAGTAGACAGGGTTTTAAGAGATGGAGATATTATCAGATGTGGCAGGTACCATTTCGAGATCATTTCAATCCCAGGTCATACATCTGATTCAATTTGTATTTATTGCCCGGAAGAAGAGATTCTCTTTTCGGGTGACACTCCGGTGGCAATCTGGGGTACAGGTAATTCATATGAAAAGGCATTTGTCCTTGGATTTGAAAAACTGGCAAAGAAAAAATTTCATACAATCTATCCAGGGCATGGTGAAATCATCAATACTGATACTTCCGGGCTTATCAGACGGTCACTTTCAAACCTGTACAATAGCAGAATTATTGAGTAAATCCATCAGGTAAGGAAAACCAGGAAAAACCGAAGAAAGTTTTTGAAAAAATCCTTATACTCATATATGCTTTTTTAAATGCTGCAATCCTTTTTTTGTGTCATCATCCTAAATATATAGGCATATTGAATTAATGATGATTTTATATTTCAGGTTGTGAACAGTATAGCAAAAATTTTCAATGTATTTTCAAAATGATTAAAACACTTATATTAGGGGGCGGACTTTGCGGAGTTACGCTGGCACGTATTCTCTCTCAGAGAGGAGAGGATGTTACTGTTCTGGAACAGGAGGCAACACCTGGAGGATTGTGCAGATCCCAGGAGAAAGAAGGATTTACTTTTGATACCGGCGGTTCTCATATTATCTTCTCAAAAGATGCAGAAGTTTTATCTTTTATTCATGATGTTCTTGGTGCAAACAGGACTGAGCGGATTAGAAATACTAAAATCCTCTATAAAGGCAAGTATGTAAAATATCCATTTGAAAATGCCCTTTCAGAACTCCCTGAAGAGGATCGTTATTTCTGCCTTTATGAGTTTATTAAAACCTTAATCACTTCAGAAAAAGGTGAGTTTAAAAGCCCTCAGAATTTTCAGGACTGGATTCTCCAGACATTTGGAAAAGGCATTGCAGATTCGTACCTGATACCCTACAACACAAAAATCTGGAAATATCCTCCACACCTCATGTCAGCCCACTGGATGGAAGGAAGAGTGCCCCGTCCACCGGTTGAGGACATCATCAGGTCAGCAGTAGGAATTGAGACGGAAGGATATACTCACCAGGCAGTTTTTTCTTATCCTGTCACCGGAGGTATCGAGGCGCTGATTCATGCCATTGCATCACCAGTCAGCAAAAAAATTCTTACCGGCTTTAAGGTCACCAGGATTATTAGAGAGAAAGGCAGGTACATTGTTTCAGATGGTAAAAAATCT
>JAQVIE010000122.1 GCA_028695895.1 Methanospirillum sp.
TTACATATTGAATAATTCACCTACATATAATCTCACACATATCCAGGATGGTATACCTATTGATTATTGGATAAATTCAACCAATCCTTCAAACACCTTTTATTTAGAGTTGTCCTACAAGAATACAATAATCTCTCGAAATGAAGTATTAATAGAAGGATGACCAAAAAATATTATATTTATATTTAATTGGTCCACATTTCCTCTTTTTTTACCATGATTTAAAAGTGAAAAGAAAGATTCCAAAGATTCATCTTTAAATCCGGAATTTTATTATCTACTAATAATATCGGATCGTTTGGTACTGTTAAAGTAAGTGTATTATCATCCCAGTTAGCATTTGTCCAGGGAACAGAACGATAGAATGTTTCATTGATTGTGGAACCAACTCGATAATCATCAGCACTATTTGAATAATCAAAAATTATTTTTTCACCAATATTGAGTGGGGCACTATATTGTTTTACTTTTTTAAGATCAACAATCAAACTTCCATATCCATTTCCACTGTAAGAGCGTTTTTGTAAGGGATTTTCGATGTTAACGATATCAATAACAATATTGGTAAGATTATTTTGGTATTCTGATAATTGTATCCGAGGTAAGGACATATTATAGTAATTATTCCGGTCAATTGGTAATTTTTCATCTGTGTCTGAATATTTTAGACTTGTTTTTCGATTTCCCTTAGTAACATGTATAATCCCATCTTCCCATTCGTAACCCTGGTTAATCCAAAAATTTCCAATAGGGCGGAAAATAATTTTTGAACGGTTTATTTCTGAATATTGAGAATAAATGATATCCTCTTTATTTTTCACCTCAATATTAATTGAATATAATGGATTATTTTGCAAAGATGTATTTACTTCTAGATATCCTGATGATTTTATCGGGGAAAAATACACATCACCTCCGCCAAGTTGAATCGGTTCATTCATCGTCAAATTTTGTCTGAAAGTCAGAACCTGTAGTATATCTGATGAAATTTTTAAAAAACTCTGTTCGACGTTATGGAGATGCTCAATCTCCGCCTGTTGTTTCAGCGAGGGTATATAATATGCGTTTAATACTGAAATAAAAGAAACAACTACCATAAGGAGGAGCATAAAGGCAACAACCGGAGATACAGCGTCATCCTTCATACTTCTTCTCTCCTGGAAATATTACTGAATTTTTTGTGATCAATGAGACAGATATCGTAGAACCAGGTAATAATTTCTCAAAAATCTTAACCTTGGGTGTCTGAATATTATCCCCTAAATCGAAAACCCGGGATTCTGATGAAAATTCTAATTCCTCTTCTGGATTCTCACGATTTTTTTCTCTATATCGTGGTGATTCAAAAATATCTCCGTTTGGATTTTTAATTCTAATAAAGATAGATATTTCCTCTTTTCTAACATAATCTCCACCTTTATGATACAATATTACCTTTTCTGGAGTACCTTCTCCTTCTGTAGGAGAAACATCCATTATAATATTAACAGTCGGAACCCTGTCCTCCGGCAACTGGTTCATCAGACTTATCGTCACAACCGGTACAAGAATTAACACTAAAGCAATCATCAAAACTTCACTTATTACTGTTGAAACCCCTGAATCCTTCTCCATTACACACCTCCGTTTGCTGCTGCAATTCTGGCCGCCTCGGCAATAAGATCCATCTGGTATGGAATAAAAAAAGCAAATAAAACAAAGCATCCAAGGACAAGAAGAATCGCATGTTTCAAACCGGCAAGAACACTGTTTGCTGACAACTGACCAGCCATAAGACCGGAAAAAAAACTGAGAACTATACCAATCCTGAACATATCGGTCAGGTTCCCTGTTGTATCAAAATTAATATCAAAGCTGGTAAAAGATGAAACAAAAGAGACATTAAGAGAATAAGCAGTATACATGTAAATTCCGACAGCCAGGTAAACAATCATCACATAAGTAATTGCAATGTTAAACCGGTCTTTTTTTAATTTCAGGTAATGTTCAAAGTCATTAATAGCAATAATCAGGACATCTTTGATATAATCAGTAACTTCGCTTGCTTTTACCAGGAGCGACATGGCACGTTTGACTGAAACAAGTCCTATCCTCTCTTCCATCCTTACAAGGGCATTAATCGTCGTAGTTCCCCTTCTTATATCCTCACTTGTTATAACCAGTTCCTGTGAAAGGACACCAAGCTTTGAATTGGAGATAAGACCAATAGCCGTCTGAAGTGTCACCCCCACATCTTTCATATCCACCAGCTGCCGGAGAAATTCCGGAGTGTGGGATTCCACACTGTTAACAAACCAGCTTCTGCCTTCATATGCCAGGGAGAGCGGGGCAAGTGAGAAGACAATAAGAAGTGATATGAAAACTTCAAGAGGAAAAGAGTATGATAATGTCGTACTTTCCATTATTCCAACTAAAACCTGGAGATACCGTATCCACTCTTCCTGGATTCCCATATAATAAATACCAAAAACCAATAACCCGAATACAATACCTAAAGATATCCCGTAATTATAATCAGAAATATATGTCCTGGCAGGATTTTTCAATAAGTTCTCCAGTCTGAATCGATTTCTCTTTGATTCCACCCGCTTTAAAAAACTCTGATCTACTTTGGAAAACTCTTCCATGTCGATGTTAACATCAGAAAACTCTGATTCTTCTCTCGGTTTCTTCGTAATATCCATTTTTATAGCAGGAAGCATCAGGTACAGGATATAAATCATTCCTATAGATCCAAGGGCAAGACCTATGATAATCAGGGGCATATATCCTGCAAGATCGGATTTGCCACCAAGGTTCTGTGCCACAATGATAATGATCATCGTGATAGGCCCTGCAACAAAAGCCGTCACATAGACTTCTGCCATCACTTCAATCGTTTTTAATACAGATTCCAGTTCACGTGCCGCAGTCTCCCTGAAATATGCTGACCTGGATGAAAGAAAGTTCGTCACATCTCCCCCGCTGTTTGAAAGAAGAAGAAGATCATTTAAAAATTCTTCAAGATTCTTCGAAGGTGTAACTTTTTGCAGGTTCCTTATAGCAGTATACAGATCATCGCCAAATACCTCAACATCCCTGACGATAAGTCCGAACTCCTTTCCAACCTCTCCAAAAAGATCATCAGCCTCATAAATCTTCCGAATGACATTATACAATGTCATTGTAGTGGAAAGTGCCTGCATGTAAGTGATTGCATAAGGTAGATCAAGATCGATTGATGACTTTCTTCCCATAGCAACCGTCTGGGGATAAGTAAAAATACCGATGATGACACCAGGGACGAGAAGGACGAATGCAATAAGAATAGTATAGATATTTGCCATCCCAGGGATCAACTGCACATCTTCGGGAAGTGAAAATATATATGCAGTCAGGATTATGAAAAAACTGACAGATAGAATGCTGCACTTGAGTAAGAGCATAAAATAGGAATATTGTGAATAAGGCAGGTGGGCAGCCCTGATATACCTTCTAAGAGTTGTTCCCTCAAGCCAGTCATCCACCTGCCTTGGAGATATGAGATTCATGCCATCCTCCGCAGGTCTGAGATCATCTGAATAAGGATTTCCGGGTCAGTACTATACTGGTTCCGGAGCCTGGCAAGAAAAGATGCACGAAGATCAAGATTATACTGCAGTTCTTCATCAGACCAGTTATGCATGTACTGGATAGTCTGCAATGTCTTTGATTCTTTAAACACCCTTTTGAACAAATCATTATTTGGTTCGTACTCATACAGGGTGTTCCAGTTTACCCTGTCACCTTCTCCAAGAACAATCTCATGTATGGCATCACATCGCCGGATCATTCTGCCCCCCCGGTAATGAAAAGTCTGGATTATCATGAGATTTAAAGCACCAAACATTGCAGGCGGGACATTTATCGGCTCATTTGTCAGTCGGTTCAGTGCCTCTTCAATATTTCCCGCATGAAGGGTGGAGAGTGTTGTGTGGCCTGAGTTCATCGCCTGAAACAGGGTCTGAGCTTCATTTCCCCTGACTTCGCCAACAATAATATACTCAGGGCGTTGTCTTAGTGATGCCTTTAACAGGTCAAAAAGATCCACGCTTCCCCGTTCATTAAACGAATTACTCGTCCTTGTCTGAACCGGGAGCCAGTTTTTCTGTGGAATCTGAATCTCCCTGGTATCCTCAAGTGAAACAATCTTTGAATTATGAGGAATAAAAAATGAGAATGCATTCATTGCCGATGTCTTCCCGCTGGCTGTTCCTCCGACCACAATCAGGCTCTGCCTGTTTTCAAGGGCAAGCCAGATAAATGCCAGAAGTTCGTCGCTATATGTCCCGAATGCAAGCAAAGTAGCAGGTGTCATCGGGTCTGATCTGAATTTTCGAATTGTAAATGAACTGCCTTTTGTTGAAACGACATCAGAATACGTAATCTGTGCACGTGCCCCGTTCGGCAGTGATGCATCAAGGAGGGGTGAAGTCAGAGATACCTGTTTATCTGCTTTCTGAGATAGTTTCAGAACAAACCTGTTAAGCTCCTCAGATTCAAACTTTATTGAGGTAGGAATGCTTCCATAGTACCGGTGATGGATGTATACCGGAAGACCATGACCATTGCATGAGATATCCTCCAGAAGCTCGTCATACATTAGTGGGTCAATCTTTCCATATCCATTCAGATTGCGCCGGAGGTAATAATAAATTACAGAGAGCCGGTCATCAGAAATTTTTGGATCATATGTCCTGACAACCTTTGCAACTTCACCATATTCAAGGAAGAGATCTCCTTTTGATACCGGTTTATCGTACACAAGAACATCACGAAGTGTTTCATGTGTCTCTTCAAGAACAATCCTCTCTCTTGATGAGAGTTCAGGTTCCACCACACGGTATGATCGTTCCTTCCCTTTATCCTGTATGATGACTGCATATGCGTGAGGCTGGTAAAGCCAGTATGCTTCCTCTGCAACAACACCATCTACAGCCTGGATATTCAT
>JAQVIE010000123.1 GCA_028695895.1 Methanospirillum sp.
AAGTTTTTGCAATTCCTTTTTTACATATGGCATCAAGGGAGAGGCGGGTGATATTTTCATCCTGAAAATAGATACCTCCTGCGTCAGGCCGGAACACCCCGGAGATCATATTCAATAATGTTGTTTTCCCTGCCCCGTTAGGCCCCACAAGGCCCAGAATTTCACCTTCTCTAAGTGTCATATCCACATTGGAAACAGCTTTCAGACCACCAAAAGACTTGGATACACGATTAACATTAAGCATATCTGCCACCATGAGATCTACTGTCATGATATGTGTTAGCATGTGACATAAAACTATCACTCAAATCAGGAGATAAGGTAAAGAATGTTTGAAACCTGAAAAATGAAAATAGATGATAAACCGGTCAGGTTGTGAATCTGTCCATTGATTGAGATATCCGGTCAATAGAGACAGTGGCATCAGTAATGACTCTGGTTATCTGGTCAAGAGCTGCTGATGCTTCTTCAGTTGCAGCGGAAGAGTCTATTGCTTCTTTTGCTGCCCCTTCAAGGAGATTTCCAAGCTCGTGAACACTTGCATTGATCTCCTCTACCGATGCTTCCTGTTCTTCACTGGCACCTGCCACTTCTCCTACTCTGATTGAAACATTTGCTATAGCTTCTGCAATTTTGTTAAAGACAGACAAAGTCTCCTTAACCGCTTTGTTTCCTTCCTCAACATCCTGAAGAGAAGTTTTCATAGAGTCAGTAACAACCCGGGATTTATTCTGAAGGTCGAAAATAAGGGTTTCAATCTTTTCTGCAGATTTTTGTGACTCCAGTGCCAGGGCTTTTACCTCGTCTGCAACAACGGCAAATCCAAGTCCTGCATCTCCTGCCCTGGCTGCTTCAATGGCTGCATTCAGGGCAAGGAGATTTGTCTGGTCAGCAATTGAGCTGATAACATTGACAATTGTCCCGATATTTTCCATTTGCTTTTCAATTTCGCCAACAAACTTGTTAGTTTCGTTAAAAGAACTTGATATTTTCTGTATTTCGTAATCTGCTTTACTTACAAGTTCAGCCCCCTGCCTTGAGAGATCATCGGCCTCCTGGGTAAGGTTTGCCACCTCATTCGTCTGTGTTGCAACTGAAGACACGGTGATTGAGAGGTCATTCATTGTCTGAAGGATTTGGGTAACCCCATCCAGGCTCTTCTCTGACAGATCGCTTACAATTCCGGCATTATGAGCAAGATTTTGTGCCCCGGCGGTTACTTCCTCAACGCTGGCACTGGTTTCTTCCATCCCTGCCAACAGCAGATCGACCTCCTTTGTTACCTGCCCTATGGCAAGGCTTGTTTCCTCTCCGATTTTATTTAAAGAGTTCTTAAAAGGAATAAAATCTCCTTTTACAATTATTTCATTGTTAAAACGTGATGAAAAATCTCCAAATGAATATGTACCTGCAAGATTCATGGCTTCATTAACCGGTCCGATGATATCCTCCAGGGTAGTGTTTATTCCGGTGATAATCTCCTGGTAACCACCTTTGAATTTATCGGCATTCCCACGAATATTTAAATTCCCCTCTGCTGCTGAACTGGCCAGATTTTTGGTCTCTTCAATAAGGGAATTAATTATTTCAGATGTTTCTTTGAGTGCAGGACCTATCTCGTCATTTTCATCCATGATTGGGACTGATGTAACTTTTTCACCTGCTGCTATCATCTTCAGGATCCTGATAACTTCATTCTGGAGGTTAGTGGCAAAAGTATCCATCGTTGTAGCAAGGATACCTATTTCATCCTTCCTGTTCATGGAAAGCCTCATGCCAAGGTGACCATGACCCATCTCATCGATCATCTTAACTGTATTTTCAAGCGGGATGGTGATACTCCGGGTCAGGGCAATAGAAAAACCTACACCTATGATTGCACCGATGATGGTAACAATGATCACAGTGGTTTTTGCAGCACTGGCGTTATTGTCATTATCGTTTTTTAGTTGTTCAGCTACTTTCATGTTTATCTTCATCAGGGAAGACAGGGAGGATATACATTGAGCACGGTGATTTGCAAGAACTGTTCCTGCTGCAAGTTGTGAAAGTCCTTCTTCAACCCTATTTTGTCTTACCAGTTCAAGAACTTTTAATGACTCCGATTTATAGATCGTGTATGCGGATTTAAATGACTCAAAATTTTCTTTTTCTTCAGGATCCAGATTAAATTTATCAATAATTATGATTTTTCCATCTACTTTCTCCAATGCGTCAATCGCAGAGGCAAGCATGGCTTCTCTCTCTTCCGGGACCAGCATTGCTTTATATGCATCACCCCTGAACTGAGTAAAAGCTTCATTAATTGTGTTCATCTCCTGAATTGGAATTAACCGGTTATTATACATCTCTTCACTCTTCAAAGCCAGGTCACTAATAAAAAATAGTCCGATTCCTGAAGTGAAAAGCATGATAACAATTATAAAGACAAATCCACCAGTCAGTTTTTTTCCAATTTTTACATCTTCAAGCATCTCAACCACTTCACAATATTTCCTTAATAATTATTTAAGCCATAAATAATTTATGGTAATTTCATTATCTGATGAAAAGGTATAATCAAAGAGATTTAAATATTCTTATTGTTGAATATATGTGCTTTAACAGATTTATTGAATAATATTTTGAATAATTCACATGTTAAATAAGGGTTGCAGGAGTGTTAAGCCATCTATATAATAAGTAAACCCAAATTAATTCTATACGAAATAAAAGTATGAATCTCCTTCTTTCACTAATATTACCATAAACGGACTCTTTATGAATATTATTCGAAACCCCGGACCAGTATATGGTCAGCACCTGGTTATAGCAGGGGCTTTATTTATCAGTTTATCACCGGTATTTGTTGTTCTTTCTGGTGTGAGTGCATCAGCATCGGCATTTTACCGGATGGCATTATCTCTTCCCGCCCTGCTTTTTCTTCTTTTCTTAACCGGGGGTAAACTATGGCTGGGTATCAGGCAATGCGGGATAGCCTTGCTTGCAAGTATTTTTTATACTCTTGACCTTACCTGCTGGCATCAGAGTATCTTACTTCTTGGCCCGGGGCTTGCAACGATCCTTGGAAATTTCCAGGTATTTGTTCTTGCAGCATTCAGTGTTTTTGTTCTTCATACCAAAGTCACCCCCAGGCTGATTTTAGCTATTCCTGTCTCAATTATTGGTCTGTACCTCATATGCGGGATACAATGGAGTACTGCATCTGACGGTTTTCAGCTTGGAGTTCTGCTTGCACTGACCACTGCTTTCTGGTATGGCGGTTATGTGCTCATACTCAGGCTGATGCAGACTTCATTTGACCTGGAAGGAAAAATTGCAAATCTCTGCATGATTTCGATTCTTACTACCATCATCACAGGATTTGTTGTAATTGGTTCAGGTGACAGCTTTGCGGTTCCAGGGGCAGAATCATGGCTTTACCTTGGAGGTTATGCTATCATCTGCCAGGTTATTGCCTGGATTCTGATATCTGCAGGAATTGCCCATACCACACCGATTAAGGTCGGACTTATATTACTTCTGCAACCTGTCGGAGCATTTATTTGGGATATTTTCATTTTTCAGCCTCCAGTTACAATTATTACCCTTCTTGGAGTGGTGATTACCCTGGGAGCTATCTACCTGGGATCTACGAGCACCAGTCCGGGAGAAAAATCAGAATCCGGTTAACATGTCTGTAAACAGCATTTATTAAATTTAATCCGATTTTTGAATTATTATAAGTATTTAAGAGCAGAAAGCCTTGTTTTTTTTACTATATGCTGATATTTGTTCTTCTCAAAAATAAGATAGAACTATATCTGCCCTGGATAAAATAGAAGATGTTTATACATACTTCACTTACTAATTAATGCAGTGACAAATGCCCTGGATAACAGGTTTAATAAAATAAGGAGAATACTTGATGTTTACAAAAGTTCTGATTCCCTATGATTTCTCAAATGATTCGGAATATATCATCAGATGCCTGAAAAACATCCCACAGGTACAGGAAATAATCCTCTTTCATGTTACAAGAAGCCTTTACCTCATAGCCACACCAGAAAAAGAAAACCCGGAGACTGACTATGCCAGGTTACGTCTTGAAAAGGTCAGGGAATCTATCGAGATGCCACGATCAAAAGTCAGGGTTATAGTAGAGGAAATTTTCGGAGGGGAGGTATCAGATGCAATTAACGAAATTGCAGAACGTGAACAGGTTTCACTCATCATTATGGGCAGGAGAGGCCGGGGGGTTATTGAGACATTGCTTCTTGGAAGCACAGCATGGGACGTTCTCCGGTATTGCCCGGCTAATCTGTTATTAATCCATCCTCCAGGAAAACCCTTTTCTCTCGCACCTGGTATCAGTTGTCCTGATTTTTTTACCAAAGTAATGGTATGTAAAGATTTTTCAACACCTGAAATTGAGTGTCTTTGTATGGATATTGTTCCTTTTGTTAACTCAGCAGAACTTTTCCATGTGGTTACAAAAGGAGACAGTGAAAAAGAGGTGCATATTGCAGTGCAGGATGCAGAAGAAAAGCTGAAGAATATTGCTATCACTTGTTCTGATAAAACCGTGACATGCAATGTTCATGTCAGGACTGGTGATGCAGCTGTTGAGATAATCCGTTTTTCTGAGGAGGAAGATGTCTCTCTTATCATTGTAAAATCCACAGGTCGGAGGGGAATTGTGAATAAAATTATTGGTGGAACAACCGAAGCCATTGCCAGAAGTGCGAAAAAACCCCTTCTTATACTTAAAAAACAGGGTAATAAGTATTTATAATAATAAATCATAATTTTTCTCATGGTTTCTCCCGGAAAAGAGAAAAAATCTGTGTAGATATCGATACATTGATATGGTATAATATCACTAAACTTTGAGCCAGTTATTTGATGGGTTTAAAAAAACCCTTTTTGAAAAAATATGATATCAGACTTTAAATCACAACTTTTTGAGATTTCCAAGGCAATTATCC
>JAQVIE010000124.1 GCA_028695895.1 Methanospirillum sp.
AGATGCTTTCTCCATTATTGTTCCGGATAAATACAGTGGACCATCCGTCAGGAGATCCGACTGAACCGGTGGAGATATCAGCAAGGTTGGCCACGTAGTCAAGACAGACATGGCAGCCTGGCTGTTCATACTTATGAGTCAGTTTGAGCGGAATCTGGGAGACTGCACCGCGGTTGGTGTATGCCCAGAACTTACCTTTTCCTATATCAGTCTTCTTGAGTGAGTGCAGATCTACATTGCAGTGATCCTGCACTATCTGGGACATGCTCTGGTAAGAGAAATTTTCCATGCAGAAGATTCCAATTGCAAGAGCAATCTTGTCACAAACGTCACGAAGTCCGATAGGGTAGAGTTGTGCTTTTCTAAGAGCCTGGATCTGGCAGGGAGTTCCAACAATACCCACCTTGTCAAGACCGTATTTACGCACAGACTCTTTTAGGACGGACATGTTTGGACAGATACTGTACCTGGTTCCCCTTGAAGACAGGATCTCTTCCGGAGTTGTTGCCACAATTGGCTTAGGCTCCCATGGCTTGTCTCCCTGGCCTGCAACGATTGCACCATCAATGATACCCTCTTCAAGAGCATAGAGTAACATTGAGGTGACAATCCCGCCATCCTGGGAATAGCGCAGGATTTCTGCACTGGTGCTACGGGCAGCTATTGCGGATTTATATTTGCCAAGATAATCCATGATTAATTCCCTCCTGGATTCATGGCACCATTAATGGCATCGATGATAGTCTCATACTGGTTCACGACATCAAAGCTGAAAAATGCACGTGGACAGGCTGCATAACATGCACCACACTTGATACACATATCACGCTCGATGTTTGGCTTACCTTCTTCCATTGTGATGGCAAAGACCGGACAGGATGCGGCACAGGTACCACAACCCATACACAGACCCTGGTTTATAACCTTGGTCATGATGTCACAGCCACAGGCTTCACTGCTGACTGCCTTGCTTCCCTCACTGGCAAGTTCCATAAGTGGTGCAAGGTATGCCTTTGCAAGTGCCTGCTGCTCTGCATTTCCTTTCAGGAGCAGGTATGCCATCACACATACATTTCTAATCTGCTGCGGGCACGGAGCACAACCGGGGATATATACATCCACATCGATAACGTCAGCGATGGGGACAAAACCCTCGTGCTGTGGTTGGTTCCACTGTCCACCACGGCAGAACCGGGTGATGTTACCATATGCTGCGCAGCCACCGAGAGCAACAACAACTGCTGCTTTCTCCCGGGTTTCCTTAATTTCTTCAACTGATAATTCATCCTGAAGACAGACTGACCCCTCAACCAGTGCAACATCCATCTTTGGAATGTGACGTGCATCAGCAAGAGTTAAACAATATACGAGGTCAGCGTAATTGTCAAGGATGGTGAATAACCCCTCGTAAGTATCAGCGAGGGAGACAAGACATCCAGTACACCCGCTCATGTGTACATGTCCGACTGTTATTTTGTTAGCCACAGGCCTTTCCTCCTTCTTTGGTTCTTCTTTCGCAATCGGTTCAGAGACTGGAGCCTTAGGTGCCTGCGATTTCGGAGCAGGCTCCTTCTTCTCCTTTTTCCCGAAGATCAATGATAGTAGTCCCATGATTTACCCCAATCGTTTTCAGCACAAGCTGTACTGTCCTTGGGATCGCTTTTGTTACCTCTTCAGAGAGCCCTATCTCAAATTCTGGTTCAGAGACCCACTTCGGCTGACACCCGATGATATCAATCTTCACCCGGTGTTTTAGCTTTTGAAGAGGTTCAACCAAGTCCCAGGAATGAGCATCCCGGTATTTTCCAGGTGACAGATCATCAGGACTGATGACTGCAATGTCTCCCGGGTTTCCTCCGAAATCAGCAATATCTATGATAAAGAGGTGTCTGACCGGTTCATCCGATTGTGCAAGAAGAGTAAAGAGGAAATGCGGACCTCCAAGGCCTGCATCAATCACCTTTACATTCTCTGGCAGGTCGAGTTTTTGTAGTTCCTCGACTACGGCCGGTCCAAACCCATCATCCGCAAAGAGCGGATTTCCGCACCCGCAGATTACGATCTCCTGGAACAGCATGCGCAGGGCACTCTCACTGGACGAGCTTCTGGGCGACAATCTTCTTGCTCTCGTCGACTACCAGCATATGGGTAGCGCAGGACACACATGGGTCATATGCACGCATGATGACCTCGGCAAGCTGCCATGGTGCTCCTTCGAGAGCCCGACTGCAGGTCGGGAAGTTCCATGTTGTTGGAACAAGAAGGGTGTACTCCTGAACTTTTCCATCCTTGACACGGGCCAGGTGGACATCACAGCCACGTGGAGCCTCGTTTGCATTCCAGCCAAGGCTGCCGTCACCTTGTGGGATCTCATCCGCAAGGACTGAACCATTGCAGTCAAGAGCGTCACAGGCTTCAATCATGGTGTACAGACAGTCAGGAAGCTCCATTTGCCTTGCAATCTGCAAACCCATGGCACCCTTACGATCATAATTTTTGAATGTGACCAGACGGGCACGTGGACCTACTTCAACAGGGCAGCCATCATAGAGCGGAACGGAAGTACAGGCCTGCATCTGCGGCCAGGTCTTGGTTCCAACCTTGGTGGTTCCACCTACCGGGTAATCTGCATCTTCAAGGCTGACCTCCATTTCACCCTGGAACCAGTTATATGGTGAAACATCAGTCCACCGGTCAGGATCCCACCTTGGTTCAAAGTCAAGGCTTGAACTCTCAAAGGAAGGGTCTGCTGCCATATAACCCTGGTCATGCCATCCGAATTTCTCCGGAATCTCAACTTCTGTCTTACCGACAGTTACAGTGCCACGGTTCTCCCAGTTCTTTAAGACTGAGATCATGAATTCCATCTGGGCGATGGCAAGTGGAAGCGCCTCCTTGGCAAGGTCGAAGATTTTCTGTTTTGCCTGAGGAGTAATATTGTAATACATACCACCGACCCGCGGGTTGCCCGGGTGAATTGCTTCTCCACCGGCTATCTCACCTACGGTCTGACCTACTTCACGCAGCTTCTGAATCCGTTTTGCAACGGTCCTTACTGGTTCTTCAGGAGTGAACGGGTTGATCTTTGTATCTGTTCCTGGGATGTACATATCTGGCAGAGTCAGAATATTATGAAGTGAGTGGCTGTGAAGCCTGTTAGCACACTGGAGAATAGTTCTGAGAAGATATGCATCCTGCGGGATCTCACAGCCGATCGATGCCTCCATGGCACCAACGCCTGCAAGTGTGTGGGCAATTGGACAGATACCACAAACACGGGATGAGATCTTGGGTGCCTGGTGCATGGTTTTACCTATGCACAGCTTTTCAACACCTCTCACCGGAGTGATACTCAGCCAATCTCCACGCTCAATTATTCCCGCATCGTTGACTTTAAGGACGAGCTTTGAGTGCCCTTCATGTCGTGTGGTTGGGGAAACTTCTACTACTTTGGACAAGAGAATCGCCTTTGATATTTGTTTGTTCGCAATGCTGTACAACTCATATCAAGAGCCCTCAGGAGATCTGAGGGTATGACCGTACCATTGTACGACAAATGGCATTTGGCTGAAAGATATATCTAATTTGCCATTTGAACGGAAATCATGACGTAATTAAAAGATAATGTTGTTCGAATAATATTACAAACATGTGTTTTTTAATAACCAGTAAGACTTCACTCATACTATGTTGATAGTATTATTCTTTTCCAGGTTCAAATTAAAAGAGAAATATGGCACGTATGAAGCCCAAATGAACGAAACAGGATTAAACGCAGAGTTTTAAATAATGATGAATTTGGAATGTCGTGTTACTCAATGAAACGGATAAATCTCCTACAGCCTTTTAGTATGATTTCAGTTTTCCAAAAAATGACCGAAATTTGTAGAATTTATACAAAACAGGTAGAGAATATCGTTTCGCGCTCATGTACCTTCCACAGTAAACTTGAAACAATTGATATACTTGGAAAAAATGACATATATAAGAGACATAATTCATGCATGAAGGGCCCTGTCTCTTTAGATCCCCTGCCTGCCAGTCCATACTCTGTGACATCAGGCAATACCTGGAAGATGCTGAAAGAATTTTCAGGAGAAAAGAAAGGTTTGATCAGGACAGAAGAGATTTTTATGCAAGAACAATGGTTCTTTTTGCACTGATAAACCGTCTGTCAGACCTGGCAGGGGAAGTAAACCGGATCAGGGGATATATCGGCCCTGAAGAACAGGTAAGAAATAAAGTTTTTTTTAAAAGACTGCATGACTATGGTGTAATCTCCTGGGAAATGCGCCAGCAGATGATCGAATCTGTAAATTTCCGAAACCGGGTTTCGCATCATTTCAATGAAATAACCAAAGACGAGGTTGAAAAAACCTATGAGATGATCCCCGTATACACAGAGTTCGTTCTGATTTTGGAAAAAGAACTAACCCGGAGTTACCAGGGAAAAAAAAGCCAGGTAATTTTCGCAGGAACAGCACTTGTGCTGCTGGTTCTCCTGCTACTCTGGTATTTTAGTTGACCTTGAAGTTTTCACCATTGATCTCGTCTTCAAGTTCGGCTATGGTCGCCTGCCTTTCTGCAAACGCATCATGCTGGTGAATACTCTCTTCATTATCCTGGGCAATGGTCACGACCGAATCTCCAGGAAGGTTGCCAAATTCTGTATGGACACGGCGTGCCATCTCCCTGACACAATCCTCAACAAATCTTGGGTTTTTATGGGCTGAAAGAACCACATGACCCTCATCACCACGTTTCAAAAGCTCAAATATTGGCGTTGACATGGACTGTTTAAGGATAGAAATAATCTTCTCAAGTTTTACATGACTTTCATCATCAGTCTCGATAGAAAGAAGTCCCCTTCCACGCTGGTTGTGAGTTGCCATGGGTATTTCCCTGAAAAATAACTCTATCTTGTCCTTTGCAATATCAAGGTTCTCCATGACCTC
>JAQVIE010000125.1 GCA_028695895.1 Methanospirillum sp.
TTACCAGGTTCTGAAGGGAGGTATTGTTCCACAGGTGTTCTGGTGATCCGCCACCGCCCACTATAAGGATTCCTGTATACTTTTCCATTCCCTGCTGACTGATGTCCTGCACGGTCTTTTCAACAAGCATCTTCCCGCCCAGCATCCCAACAGCAAGACCTGTTTTTGTTGAGATGATATCGTACCTGATTCCAGCCTTTTCAAGGTACT
Organism: Methanospirillum sp.; assembly: GCA_028695895.1. Taxonomy (GTDB): domain Archaea; phylum Halobacteriota; class Methanomicrobia; order Methanomicrobiales; family Methanospirillaceae; genus Methanospirillum. The sequence continues at coordinate 211 of JAQVIE010000125.1, forward strand.
TTATTGGCTCAGAAAGTTCCTCATCACGAAACTTTTCCGGGGCAATAACTATCAGAACTACTTTTTCTTCTGACATACTCTTCACTGATGGGAAGTCTTCGCACTAATTAATAAATGTATGGTTTCTGGATAAAAGAAGAAAACCAGAAAAAAATGGGAGACTGGTATTAGTAAATTGCTTCGGATGCAATAAGATTGATTTTATGCTGAAGGAGCAGGCGAACTGCCTCTTCAACCTGATCAACACGTAAAATGAGTATTGCTTTCTTTTTACCGGAAAAAGCGTAGGAATATTCGATATTAATTCCAGCCTCGCTAAGTTTGGATGCAATCTCAAAAAGACCTCCTGGCTCATCTTTCATCTCAACTGCAATGACATGGGTGAATGCAACATTAAAGCCCAGGGATGTAAGTTTTTCATATGCGATATCAGGTTTATCAACAAGTGCCCTGATAACACCAAAACCATCAGCTTCTGCTATTGAGAAAGCCAGGATATTTACATCCTCCTCCTGGCATGCCTTAGCCATTGCAGCCAGCCTGCCCGGTTTATTTTCAGAAAAAAGCGAGATCTGACGGATCATATACTGTTCACAACTCATTATACCAACCTTTTGTCAATAACACGTTTTGCTTTACCTTCAAACCTGGGAAGGGTCCCGGGCTCTGTTAATTCTACTGAAACCTGTACATTTAATGAACTCTTCAGAACCTTTTCTACATGCCGCCTGATTCTCATGAGATCAGATATCTTATCTGAAAAAGCTTCTCTGGCCAGTTCAACCCTGACAAGCATATCATCAAGAGCTCCTTTCCTGTCAACCTCTATCATGAAATGTTCGGCTGTCTCTGGTATTCCAAGCAATGCATGTTCAATCTGGCTTGGGAAGACATTGATTCCACGAATTATAAGCATGTCATCAACTCTCCCAGTGAGCCGTTCAAGCCTTGGATGTGTTCTTCCACAAGAGCATGGTTCATCCCTGATTGCAGTAATATCACCAGTCCGATACCTGATGATTGGAAGACCATCTTTTTGAAGCATAGTAACGACAAGTTCACCACGCTCACCAGGAGGGAGGGGTTCTTGCGAGTCAGGGTCAAGGATCTCAGGATAAAGAAGATCAGACCAGACATGAAAGCCTTGCTGGCATTCACATTCACAAAAGAGTGGTCCGGAGAGCTCACTTGTGCCATAGATATCATAGGCATCAACACCAAGATTCTCCTTGATCCTTAACCTCATCTGCTCACTCCATGGTTCAGCGCCAACAATGGCTTTTCGAAGAAAAGTATCGTTTTTAATTGAAACACCCATCTTTTCAGCAACTTCCCCCATGTGCAGAAGATAAGAAGGAGTGCAGGCAATTGCAGTAACCCTGAGATCCTGCATCAACTCAAGCTGCCTTTCGGTATTTCCGATTGAAGTTGGAAGGACTGTTGCACCAATCCGCTCGGCACCATAATGCAGACCAAGACCACCGGTGAAAAGACCATATCCATAACTGACCTGTATTATGTCTCCATGACCAAGACCGGCAGATGTCAGGCCCCTTGCAAGCGACTCAGTCCAGTTGTTGATATCATTCCTTGTATATCCGACAACCGTGGGCTTACCTGTTGTTCCTGATGAGACATGATACCTGACCAGTTCCTCCTGTTCGCTCATTATCAGGCCATCAGGGTAAGTGTCACGAAGGTCTTTTTTATACATGAAAGGCAGTTTTGTAATATCCTCAAGGGAATTGATATGATCAGGGTGAACCCCGGCATCTTTCATGCGCTTGTGGTAAAATGGAGAAAAACTGTAAGTACGATAAATAATTGTTTTTAAAAGTTTAAATTGAAGTTTTTTAAGATCTGTAGCAGGCATCTCTTCGATTCGTGGATCCCAGCATCTCATCAGTTATCACCACGCCTGTCAACAACCCGTTTTGCTTTTCCTTCAAACCTTGGAAGAGATCCCGGTTCAACAAGCTGGACTGTTGTCCTGAGCTCAAGAACATCACGCAGGGATTTTATGACTTTATTCTGAACCCGTCTTAAATCGGCAAGTTCTCCATGGAAATTCTCACGGGAAACCTCAACCTCAATTGTCATCTCATCCATATGGTTAACCCTGTCAACATAAACCATGTAATGGTTCCCAACCTCAGGAATTGATAGCAAAACATGTTCTATCTGGCTTGGGAAGACATTGATTCCACGAATAACCAGCATATCATCACTTCTGCCGGTAAACCTGGCAAGTTTCGGACCCCTGCCACATGGGCATTCATCATCCATGATCATGGTGATATCACCGGTCCGGTAACGGAGCAGAGGCATTGCTTCTTTTGTAAGCGGGGTCACCACAAGTTCTCCCTGTTCACCAGGGCCAAGATTTTCACCGGTTTTGGGGTCAATTATCTCCACATAATAAGAATCATGCCAGATATGAAGTCCGTTATGTTCATGACATTCAAAGGCAACACCTGGCCCGTATAGTTCGCTCATCCCGTAGCTGTCAAATGCCTCTACGCCAAGTTTCTCCTCCAGCTCAATACGGGTCTTTTCAGACCAGGGTTCGGCTCCGAAGATGCCCACCTTTAATGAAGGAAGATCCATCTTCATCTCTGCAGCAGCCTCTGCCAGGTGAAGACCATAACTTGGAGTGCAATGAATTGCTGTAACACCAAAGTCCTGAATCAGCTCAATCTGTCTTTTGGTATTTCCTGTCCCGCTTGGAACAGCAACCAGACCTGCTTTCTCTGCGCCATAATGAAATCCAAGTCCTCCGGTAAACATTCCGTAATTTACCATGTTCTGAAAGACATCATCTTTTGTCAGGCCAACCATGGTAAGGTTTCGTGCAATAAGTTCTGACCAGGCATCAATATCTCCGGCAGTATATCCGACAACCGTTGGTTTTCCTGTTGTTCCTGAAGTTGTATGAATCCTGATGATATCCCTGAGCGGGGATGCCAGAAAGCCAAAAGGATAACCTTCGCGTAGATCAGCCTTCCTGGTAAATGGTAATTTTTGCAGATCATCCAAAGATCTGATATCAGATGGACTTATCCCTGCTTCACTGAACTTCTTCTTATAAAACCCGACATTTGCACAGCGGGTTACAGTTTCGCGAAGACGTTTTTCCTGTAGATTTTTAAGATCTGCAGGTTTTATTGTCTCAATTGTCTCATCCCAGAACATAACCTTGATACCCTGTCCTCCTCATTTGAGAAGTGTTTGTTAGTTAAGTTAGCATGGATAGTGAATAACCATTGTTACGCGATAACATGGGACATGATAACTAATTAAAATCTGATTACAATAATGCAGAAATTAAGTCCTTACTTTTTGAATGTGTGAGATTCTGATGATTTTTTTGAAATGTTATAATATTTGACCGGTTTTAACAATACAGATAAATAACAAATCAGACTATTTCTACATGGGGATGACTATGACAGATATAGTTTCAATGGTAACAACTCCTCTAAATGCGAGTATTTCCACAGTCGCTGACATAATTCCTTATGTTATTGCTGCTGTTATTATCTTGTTTATTGGATGGATTGCAGGAAGATTCCTTGGAAAGTTAGGTTCATTAATTGTTCAGAAGACCGGTATAGAGAAAAATTTTGAAGCTACTCCTATAGGGAAAAACATCTCTGAATCATCCTATTCACTCTCCCAGCTGACTGATTATGTGGTTCGTATCGTTGTGTACCTGCTTGCGATAATGTCAGCTGCTGATACTTTGGAGATACAGTCATTACAGGTCATTATTGCCGGTATAGTTGCTTTTATTCCACATATCATTGCATTTATTCTCATTCTGTTCATTGGTCTTCTTCTTGTTGATTATTTTGCAGATTTTATGAACAAAATGGGCAGTGCCGCAGACATTGAATTGATAAACCCGCTTATTGTAGTGCTACGCATTTTCCTGTATTTTATCGTGATAGTGCTTGCAATAACACAGCTGAACATTAATCTTGACATTATTTATGCGTTCGTTGTTCCGCTTTCATGGGGAATCAGTATCGGGATTGGTGGCGCAATTATCCTGTTCTTTGGATGGGGACTTAAAGATAAAAGCTCTGAAATGATTGACCGGTTTTTGGGGAAGGACAAACCCTGAAAGATACCCATTCTTTTATTATTTGTTACCGCCTTTTAGAATTATATGCAGGTTGTCGGCATCAACAGCAGCCCAAGGAAAAAAAGTAACACAGACCTCCTTTTGTCCTCTGTTCTGAAAGGTGCATCTGCCGGAGGTTGTGAAATTGTCCATATTGATCTGTACAGTTATGAGATTGAGTACTGTAAGGCCTGTGAAAATTGTTATAAGACCGGATCTTGTGTCCTAATGGATGAGTTCCCTGATGTGTATGATCTCATCCTGGAATCTGATGGTATTGTTCTTGGCAGCCCGAATTACATCAACAATGTAACTGCCAGGATGAAAACATTTCTTGACAGGATGGCAGACACAGTCCACTGCCAGAGGCTTTTAGGTAAGTACTCTGCGGCTGTAAGCACGGCAGGGGGTTCAGGGGCAGTGGAGGTTGCAGATTATTTAAATCACTCTCTTTTTATCATGGGGGCCTCAGTTGTCGGATCTGTCGGAGTAAACCTTTCAGACG
>JAQVIE010000126.1 GCA_028695895.1 Methanospirillum sp.
ATCTCTGTCACCTTGGTTACAATTGGTTCCCACTTTATTTTATTCTCCACCTGGGTCTGGATACCTGGTTTAATCTCTATCTCAGCACCGTCTTCGATAAGGCCCCTGATGAGAGAACCTCCAACTACCCCTCCTTTCACATCTTTCCAACTGCATCCCGGGCGGTTTACATCAAATGAGCGGGCAACAAGCATGACCGGGTCCGCTTCCGGATGACGTGAAGGTTCTGCGATGACTTCGTCAAGAGCCTGAATCAGTGCCCATATATTGATATTTTTTTGTGCTGATACCGGAATGATAGGTGCATTCTCAGCGATTGTTCCTTTAACAAACGCCTTAATCTCCTCATAATTTTTAATGGCGTCCTTGTGAGACACTACGTCAATCTTATTCTGGACAATGACAATATTTTTAATTCCGACCAGATCAAGAGCCATTAAATGTTCTTTTGTCTGTGGCTGAGGACATCGGTCTGCTGCTGATATTACCAGCATTGCACCATCCATCAGGGCAGAACCTGAAAGCATTGTAGCCATCAGGGTTTCATGCCCTGGTGCATCAACGAAAGAAACAGCACGGACAGGCTCAGTTTCACTGTCACACCACGTGCAGACCGGGGTTGTTGTCAGTCCTTCCGGACCACGACATTTTTTACATCGGTAAAATACAGCATCTGCATATCCAAGCCTTATGGATATGCCACGTTTCATCTCTTCACTATGCCTGTCAGTCCAGGCACCCGTCAGGGTATTTACCAGTGTGGTTTTACCATGATCGACATGACCGACCACACCAATATTGGTATTAGGAATCAGTTCTTCTGGCACCAGCTATTCAACCTCCTTACGTATTTCCATCGGATCATACTTATAGCCATAACCGCAGGGACCAGGATCAGGTTCTCTGTTGATCTGTTTTCTGTTCCCTGGAGCGGTTGTTCAGTTACTCTTATCCTGCACCTGCACAGGCACCATCCAGAGATGGCGGCTCTTCCAATCCTTCTGTTTCTATCTGGCGTCTTTCATGTTCCAGTTGTGCAAGTTGTTCATCCCTGTCTATCTCATGCCCTTTTTTCAGGATAAATTCAGCCGGGATTAACTGGTCAAGCCGATATAAAAGCCCGGTTGAATCAAGTTCAGCAAATCTTTTCCCGCCTTTATCAACAAATCTTGTTATAGTTCCGGATGTCCCGGTGCGTGGATATCTTACCGCCGCTCCAGCCTCCAGAATACTCTCCTGATTCATACTCTCTCCTTTTCTCCTGCTTTAAAATTAAATTGTCTGTCCTTCGGTTATCTGATCCTCGGTAACCAAATATTCTATCCCGGTTTGTGCATTCCGGTATTTTCCTGGGATTGTGATAGCACCGACACTTGTCTCTGTCGGATATGGCACAGTGAATGTACCGTTGACACTTTGTGTCCGGTAAATGAATTCACGCCCGGTATTCGTCTTTACCAGTAACTCAAGAATGCCGTCTCCGGATATATGCGCGCCCTTTACATGTTCAAAGATCTTGACATAATTAAGGTTTTTTGCATCTCCGACCGGGATTTTGGTACCGGACTCAAAGATGAGCCGGTAATGATTTAATGCCTGAACAGGTTCAACTGGTTCTGCATATCCCAAATTGGCGAGTATAACGCCATATTGTGGGTTTTCCTGTGCATTAAATGAATTTACAAGGGTTTTTCCGGTTGAGTAATTTGTCTGCGCACCATCAACGACGACCGGTGCACTAATTCCTGATGCAGAAGGTTTCATGTACCGCAGGAAATGCACATTTTCTGGTTCTGTATATGCTCCGTCAAAATTATGAAGCCGTGAAATCATCGTCTGATAATATTCATTGGTAAGAATCGGGTGAGGTGTTCCTGACCTGGGATCATCAGGATTTGGGAATATGAATGTCTGCTGATATGGATATACGCCAACATCAGGGTCATCCCAGGTAGACATGGCCCAGAATTTTCCGGTATCCATCTCATAGTCTGTGATAACATATTTCGTCTTCAGGTTGTCAAGAATCTGGTCTGCTTCACTCTCATTATGAGTCATGAAAAATCTGGCAGATCCGTTCGGTCCGCTTACCCCGTACTGGAACGGGTTGGCATTTGGCATTCGTTTTCCAAGGTACGTAATGATATGCCCGTAATCCCACCATGACATGACCCCATAGGCATTGTCCGGATAGGTGAAATTCTTCTCATCATATATAGTATAATAATCAACTCCTGGATCTGGTGTGTTTTTATTAAGCCATTCGGTGGTTTCTCTCCAGTCCGGGTTCAGGTTGTATGCCCCCATCGCGAGATCCCGTCCCAGTGCCTGGTACGAGAAAAGCAGAGCCAGAACAATAATTATAGCCAGGAAAATCAACGAACCGGCTTTTACCACTCCGGATTTGCTACTGATTCCTGTCCTGACAGTCTCCGGACTCTTTCCTGATTTGCTTTTTCCTGATCTGGATTTATCATCCACGGCTGAAACACCTGATTTCATTCCAAAAGGCAGGTTTACTATATTAAAAACAAATCCGACTGCAATACCGGCAAGTATGGCAACCGGAACCGCCAGGTAATATTCGTACCTGATATGCTGACAGGTGGCGTATAAGATAACAACTGCCCAGATGAGGGTGAATACGTGTGACGGGCAGAGTTCCTTTCTTATCCGGTACAAGAGAACTGCTGCTCCGGCACCAAACAGGAGTAGACTATACTGGAACGTTCTCCACGCATCATCAAAGCTCCAGGGTCTTGCTTCCTGGATGGTCTTCCAGTGAATGTCATCAGAGCCAAAGAAGGCATTGGCATTTGCCATCAGGTATGCAAACAGGTCAGGAAAAATAATTGCAAGTGTAATTATGCCAAGGACAGTCACACCAACAATTGCACCAACATAATACCAGTACGGTTTGTCCCTGAGTTTGTATGAAAATCCGAACAGGAGGATATTACCAAAAATCAGGAGAGAATATACTATCGGATGGCCGATTGTGTAATAATTCAGTCCGCCTTCTGAATGCACCCCGATGATGAAAAAGCCGATGATGGCAACTAAGAATGTCATCGAATTAATAATCAGTGCAGAAGCCCCAAGATGCCCGATATATCTTTGAATGATAAACCAGGCCGGGGTGAATATTGCAACGATGAGGGCAAACAGTAGCATGGTAGGCATCAGGGCCAGCCCGATTACGTACGTGATACCACATAATATTCCCAGGAGTATCGGAACTTTCCAGGTCTCCTTATCCTTTAGATCCACCGGATGTTTTCTGCAGTACACCAGTGAAAAAATATAGCAGAGGCAAAAGAGAGAACCAAAAAAAACCTCTCCTGCATGATGATCAAGGTACCCGTAAAAAGACCTGAAAAAGAACTGTCCTGGCACTATTGCGATGAAGAATGCTGCTGCAAGACCTGCCTTCCAGTCAGCTATCCTGCTTACCGTCAGGTAGATGATTGGGACCATGAGTGCTGCCATTGCACAGGGGATGAAAAGGGTTGTTGAAATGATCTCTGTTCTTGTAACAGCACCAGTAATCAGGCATAACGTGGCTCCAAGAAAAGGAAAAAGCGGGCCCCAGTGCATTGGCTGCCCATTCGGGAAATAGGTCATCGGTTCAAACCAGGCAACGTTTGGATAGTTAGCAATAACCTGTTCTATCCTTCGGAGCTGGTATGTCGGATCATCCATGCCGACAAACATCAGAACATCTGCATTTCCCGAATATGCAGGAAGAGTCCTGATAATAAAAGAAAAAAAAGTTAAAAGAAGGATAATTCCTCCCAATATAAGTGTAAATGGTTTAAAACATCTTGAATATTCCATCTCATCACGCTCGATCAATTGTATGAATACTACATCTGTTTTCCGGGTCCATATAGAAATTCATCTGATCCTGTACGATGTCCCTGATCTGATACCTGACTTCGTACCCTAATTGTTTGATCTTTGTGATATCAGCATACAAAATCGGGACATCAGATGGTCTGAACCTTTTTTCGTCGAATTCTATCGGGATCGTTTTTTCAGGTGTTTTAACAAGAATTCCTCCGTCATCCAACCTGAAATCCATTGTACCATCCAGCATTAAGTGATCAACTTTTGACTTTGTAAATGCCGTGCCAAATAGTGGTTTTTTCTCTGGCTCAAGGGGATCTTTAAGACTTTTTCCAGTTTTGGTGGTACGAATCTCCAGAACCGGCATGCCACATGCCTCAATGCTATGCAGGATATAACTGAGTACTGATGTGGTCCTGTTAGAGCCCTGGTTATAGACATCCCCTGGTTTTCCTTTCATAGCCAGGATCTCATATCCATGGACGATATCATCAATATGTGACCAGTCGCGAAATGCATTCACATTTCCAATGGTAATTTTGTCAGTCTCTTTACATCTGTAATGACTGACCTGGCTTGTAATAACAGAAGTGACGAACTGTATACCTCTTCCTGCCCCTTCGTGATTAAATGCCCGCGACACGATCCCTTTCAGGCCATAAGTGTAAAAATAATTCCGAAACAGATAGTCACCATATACCTTGGAGACTGCATAAGGGGACATAGGCCTTAATGGGTTGTTCTCATGAATCGGAACTTCGGGGATCCTGTCAGGTTCAGGGAAGATATTTCCATACTTCTTTTTTAACCCGTTATACTGTTCATCTGAACTTATTACAAACCCGTACTCTTCGCTGGTTCCGGCAAAGACCAGCACCGGATCAGCTCCCTTAAGTCTGACAGCTTCAAGCAGATTGTTGGTTCCAAGACCATTCACATGAGCAGTTTCCAGTGGGTGGGTAAAG
>JAQVIE010000127.1 GCA_028695895.1 Methanospirillum sp.
ATGTTAACTGGGCCGCCGAGGCGCTGTTTGTAAATATTAGGAGTGATAGTAGGGCTATTATCCATAGTAACCTTTTCATGATAAACACCACAAAAAAGAATTGAAAGATATGTGGGATACATCGTATCCGGAACGCCAGAGAACAGTATCGCGTGGATGGTAAGCCTATCCGGCTGGTCAGGGCCATTTCAGATCCCTGAATCCTGTGAAGGAATTGAATCGATATTTGTGTGCGACGATGCCTTGACCAGAATAAAAGAAGAAGGTGGAAGGGATATAAAAATGCATGTAACAGTTGGAAATGAAGATATAATACCTATCTACCAGAAACTCTGCTTACATCCACGACAATTTATCCTGTCAAATCCGGAGGAATTATGAATATATTATTTTTTATTCCCTATCTCATTCTCAATATCATTTCATTTGCCATATTCGGGTATGACAAACACCGGGCGATGTGTGAAGAGTACCGGATACCTGAACGCAAACTGATAGCCGTAGCATTTTTCGGGCCATTCGGAGCTTATGCAGGAATGAGAATCTTCAGACACAAGATTCGAAAATCGCTCTTTTCCATCATGGTTCCGGTGTTCATTCTCATCCATGCCGGTCTTTATGCCATGCTTCTCTCCGGGTATCTGTCCGGCTGAACATGATGTTCAATTTGGTGTTCAGAGGGGGTCGGTATACAAATATGTATCACCAAAACTCTTTTCTTTTCCTCCATCCAAGAACAAGACATGGTTCGAATATCAGTACAGACGGGTGTTTATCTTCTGACATTATTCCTTTTCTGTGCAGGGGGGTGTATTGCACAGGAAACCAGTTCAGAGATAACAAGTACCGGAACAATCACATATATCAACCTTGAAGGAGGATTTTATGGACTTGTTACTTCAGATGGAGTAAATTACCTTCCACTGGATCTGCCTGACGAGTATAAACAGAACGGTCTTAAGGTAGATTTCACCGGGGTTCCTGACCAGGATATTATGACTATCCAGATGTGGGGTCAGCCACTAAGGATCCTCTCAATTAATAAGCAGAATGGATTTGTAACATCTGATATCTGGTATGACGGTGAAGAAGGCATCTCACCGGAACAGGAGATGGAACTTACAACATTACTGTTGAAATCTTCAGCAGCACTTTCAAAAACATTAAATGACTATAATTTAAGGATATCTGCTAATGCTGCAGAAATGAAGGGTAAGAATCTGCAAAATGAAGATATAAAAACCTATCTTGAAAAAGTCTACCAGGAAATCCCTGCGATATTCTGTGTATCTCATCTGGATCGCACAGGTACAATCACTGCAATTTATCCTGATGTTTATAATGACAGTATTGGTGTTAATGTCCGTGATCAACCTTTGGTTGATTCAATAGTGCAGGATCCTGTCCCTGGTATGAGTGAACTTATTGAATGTATAGAGGGAGAAGATGTTATAGATATAATTTATCCACTTTACTCTTCCTCCCTGTCAGTTACCGGTTATCTCTCTGTGCTCATCAATCCCTCTCTTCTGGTGGAAAACACACTCGATTCATTGACACAAGGCCTGGAACAGAGAATCATAGTTATCCAGCCTGATGGAACCATCATAGGGTATTCAGGCGAACTTCCCGGGACTTTTATTGATGAATCCACTGCTCAGATAATCCCAGGTATTGGCTCACTACCGGTTGGTTCATACCAGGCAGGGCGGGATATGTTCTCTCCTGATGAATCTGTCTCCTCAGGCATGGAACAATACCTGGTTTACTGGAGCACCATATCCCTTCATGGCACTCCCTGGAGAGTTCTGGTATTTTAATCAGGACTCAATTTTTTCCCGCCTGCTATATGAACTGCTTTTTTAAGTTATGTCACTAATTATTATGCCTCAACTTTAGAGAAATGAGAGGAAAAAATGAAGATTCATCCCTGGAATAACAAGGTAATTTTTATAATTATTACACTGGTGTCAATTATCATTGCCTTTTTTATTGAATCTCTTATCCATGAATCAGGTCACTACCTTGTAGCCAGGGCAGTTGGGACTACTATAAGTCCTGATCCAATTCAGGCAGTAATTACAACCCCGGTGCAGATAATTCAGTACCAGATAGGAATTTTCGGGTTCTCTGAAACTTTTAACTATATTCCATACATATCAGGGCTTTCCAGTGGATTAGCAGGGCTGGTTTCCATGGGAGGGCTGCTTTTCAATGCTCTTGTGGCAACTTTATGTTTCTGGATTTTTCTAAAAACACAGGGAATCAGATATAAAAGTCTTATGACGATTTCACTCTGGATCTTAATCTTTAACCTGGGACGCTTATTCTCTTATATCCCACTCAGAGTGTTTTCAACCGCTGGGGACATAGGATTTTTCCTTTCATCCCTCTGGATTCATCCGTTAATATTTCTGTTCCCCACGCTCATCCTCATAGCCGCAGGCCTTATCATTTATTATATTGTCATCCTTCCACTCTACTACATCTCTATTCCGGTGAAATTAAAAGCATTAAGAGTCTTTATTCTCATTTGTTCCACGATCATACTTCTCATGTATATGACAGATCCGATTCTGGCAGAATTTTCTTTATCTGATATTCTGACCTTACCTGAAATTACCAGTATCTTTCCAATAATTGTTACCGGTCAATGCATCTTCCTTTTCGCCCTTGTTCTGGTCGGTTTATTACGGTTGAATACCCTCCAGTCCTCACGGTATTTGGGAGCAAAGAAGAAAGCTAAATGAATTATGTCCGGTTTACACTTACCAACACCGGAGATGAGTCTGAAGACCCTATGAGTTCTTACTTTTCAGGATCATTGCGGACTGTTGACCGGACACTTCGTGATTCAATCGGAGGAGTCAGTGACGAAGTAATGTACACAATATCTGAAGCTGCTGCAATAACAGGTGAAAGTGAGTCTGTTCTTTTGGAATACATTTTCGACGAATTTTTACCTGTTGTTCGAAACGGAACTGACTGTAGGATTCGCGGGGTCGATCTTCGACGGTACATGATGAGCAGATAAATATTAATACCGTTTTTTCCTGGGTTCATGAAAGAATTATCGTTACTATTCAGGTGGCGGATCCAGGCGATGATGGGTTAATAAACCCCCATATGTATTCAATTTTAATTTTAGGTAACCATGGGGATTTTATCCCAACTTTGCAACTTACAAGAAACATATGTATTCTTAGTGATGTTTGAATCGTTCAAAATGCAAACAAAACTTAGAACCAATGAACTTGAACCGAATGAAGGATATATTTTTTCCCATATGTCATCAGTTTGGGAATAACAATTATTACTTCACCAATATTCCTGAACAGGAACTTGCAGGAAGAGAGATGGCAGCTTTGTATGCGGCAAGGTGGAATATTGAAAACCTTTTCCAGGAGGTGAAGAGCAAGAATTTTCTTGGCCAGTTGAAATCAAAGATTGAAGAGATAACTGATATTTTCGTCAAAATCCTAATAATATGGCTGATTACTAAAAATGCCAATAGAACCTATTTTAAGAATTTAGTTCATGTAACACCTTACCTAAACTGATAACATATGCATGGGCATTATTAATGAAAACATTGACCCAATGATCACGGGTAAATATGTATCCCTTTAATCATAAGTAATACAAATATTTGTAGCGAGAGAATATCAGAACTTTAGAAAATTATGATTAAAAATCCACTGTTGAAATATTCTGTAGAAGCTCTTTTGCATGAAGCAAATCCTAAAGGAGAACCTTATTTTAGGAGAACTTATTTTTATAAATCCCTATTCTTACTCCAAGATAATTTAAAGAAAAAGGATATTGATATCCAATTACCCTATTGTTGGTACCTTCATGGACCGTTAATTGAACCTGAATCTTTTAAAGAAAAAACGGGAACAAATCTTGAAGAATACATTGCAAACAATTCCACAGTTCCTATTATTAATGTTTATGAAGAGAATGTTACTGACACGGAAAAAAATATTATCCTGAAGGAAATTCGTTTAATACTAAAAAAGTATAAAACGGGTCCAATTTGGAATGAGAATTATGGCGATCCATTAGTTGGTGAATCATATCATAGAGCCCCATATCAATATCAGGTCACTTTCAAGCGAGAATATCTTCCCTCCTTTAATAACTTAGAAAGAGAACCTGATTTATATCGTTATGCATTTAACAATATTTCACAAAATTTTATAAAAATTTTAGATCGGTTGATTATTCAATTTCCCGAAAAAGAGATGTCAGAAATACTCGATGAATATCTCTTTTGGGATGAGATAACAAGACTCAAAATTGATAATGCGGAACCCTTTTATGACATTAAAAAATGTTCTAATATATACTGGGAATTTTTTTGTAAACTCCTTCGTATCATTCAAAATGAGAATATTCTTTCATCCGTTGTTGAAAAATGGGAAAATGAATTCAAAATAAAGCAGCCTATATTCAACGAAGTATTGGATAATTTGCAAAAAGATTCATTCGTAATAATGAATCAGAAAAAAGATTTTGCTATCGATCCTGCAATAGATACAATCGTCCAGCGTCTTATGAGTTATGCACGTAATACTGCAACTCAATATAAAAAGGAGATGTAACAATTGCCTTATTTTCTTGACTCTAATGTAATTATTGGATATATCTTTTACAATGCAGACAATTGGGGAAATGCAGCCACTTATGTATTTGAAGATCCAGAACCAAATCATTCTGGTTACACAGTGCAACATGAGTGTTTTGGAGAAGACCAAAAATCAGGTAGAGTA
>JAQVIE010000128.1 GCA_028695895.1 Methanospirillum sp.
CGCTCTTCCGATCTCATTGAAATGGAAATTTAAAGGTAAACATGGAATATGCTCTTCACCCTCAATTCTGCATGACAGGGTTTATTTTTGTGATGCAGGTAAGGTATATGCACTTGATACAGAGACCGGGGAGAAGATCTGGGAATATGACACTTCCTTTATAGATTCTATTTGTTCATCACCAGTGATCGCAAATGGGACACTCTATGTCGGGGATACTATGGGGAGGTTTTATGCGATTGGGTAAATAATTGCAATTATTCCATCATGTAACTAGAACTCTTTGGAAACAAGGTGAAAATCTTATGCCATATTTATCAGAACTTACTACCCTTCTCCTCCATCCGACGGCTTTTTTTGAGAATAAAAAAGAAGAAAAACTGTACCGATCGCTCCTGTATTTTATTATACTTTCTAGCTGTACCGGACTATCAAGTCTCTTGTTACAGTTATTGTTTACCATCAATTCTCATATGGATCTGGAATTATTCCAGGAATATTTCTCCCCTCTAATCGTTATTTTTGCTCATGATACGATATATTTCATCATTCCCATCCTGATCATTCTCTTCGTCCCCTGACGATTGCTGTGTCTTCAGATCGCTCAAAATCAATTGAAACGCTGATAAAGAAAGAAATCGATGATATGAAAGACCTCTGTTTGACATCGATTATTCCAAAAACTTTTGCCTGGCACTCTAATCTAATGTTACCAACTCAAGCAACACAGAAAGTTTTAAGCGATATCAGCCCAATAGAGTATCATCAAATATTTTGATTTATATCAAATTTATTTACTTATTCGGTGAAGGTGATATCATTTCATGGCCGATCTGTATGTGTTAGCATCAATCCCTGATCAGGGAAAAACAACCACTGCAATTTTGCTTGAAAAAAAATTGAAAGAAAAAAGAAACCGTGTTGCTTGTCTTCAGATGAACAAAGGTAAAAAAGACGTATATCGGTATTTATCGGAGGGGTGTTTCCACTACACCATACCTTTCGAAGCTGCGTGTTCACGCAATGCCTTTGAACAATGGGTGCCAAAGGGATACGATTCCTATATCCTTGAGATCAGCTACAGCTTTTCACCGGTTGGCATCCCATTCATCACCCTGTTCGATCATGTCAACGAACTCGTCTCATTGGATTGGACTGATGACTGGAAAAAAAACACAGATACCCAGTTCAAGAACAATTGGAAGGCACATTTCCCAGGAACCCCGGTGCCTGCCGATATCATGTCGCTATGGGACCCTATCCATGACCGCAATATGCGACAGGTTCTCACGAAAACGGACGGGCCGAAAGGACCTTCCGTAGACAGGAACATGGTCCTGCATAACATAGAACAATTTGCAATTGAACAGATCAATCCGGGAATGACATTCCCTCAAGGAAAGAAAAAGACAATAAGCGTGGGAGTCTTTCCTGCTGAATATTGGGATATCTTCCCTAACCTTCGCTGGTTTGATATGGATTATGCCGGATTTATGGATGCCATACGGAAGAATGAGTACGATCTTGCAATTATCGGGGGATGCGGGGAGAACCGGCTGAAATTCCAGAAGTACCCGGATAGGATTCCGACAATCTGTTACCAGCCATCGGTCTTTTTCGATCTGGAATACCGAAAGGTTTCAAAGCCCCTCAGTGCCAGTATCAATTCCATCTATGAAACGATCAAAACAAAAAAACCCGGTACACCGCTTACACCGGAAGGTGAACCATTTTCGGCATATAACAACCCGTACTGGGTGTACCAGCTGTACGAAAAGCCGGAAGTTGTATGGAAAAACGGGAATGCTGTCTTCTGCAATGGCTGGGTACTTCCGCAGTACCTGATCCGCGACGGATACCTGAAGGTGAATTGATATGGGGTGTCCACCACCAAGTCCGCCCGTGGTAACAATGGACTGTCCAGGATCAACAATAATTGGTTTTCCACCGACATTTGCTGCGACTGCTAGTCAGGATGTCACTTTTTCTTTTTATTTTAACTCAGGATTAAATCCTGTTTCTACAGGATCAGGAACAAGTGCTACCTATACTCCTGGTAAAAAAACTCTGCCAGGCACGTATAGTGTTCGTGTTGTAGTTACAAATAGCAATGGATCAAGCGAAGCATCCTGCTCTTGGACGGTAATTAATCCATTTACTTCTGAGTATATTACTCAGTATTGTTGTTGTACAAATGATTGTACAGATCCTGAAGATTTTAAAGATATTTCAGCCGGACCATGTATTGTAAATGCAATAATGCGATGGACAAGGTATGACCGGAGTTCGGCATTTAGCAATATTCTGTCCCGGTGTAAATACATAGATCCAGCTGATCCGACGCATATAAAAAGTTTTTACGATGATACAAACTGGAATCTTCTGGTGTATTATGCTGCAGCCACGATAGCAGGTCATGATGTTTGTGCATTAGATCTTGGTGGCGATCAAAACGATATCAACAACTGGTTGATTTTTCAATTTGGAGATCTGGATATTCAACTAGGCGATGTAAATGGGCAGTTACCTCCACCACCTTATGGATATTATATATTTATTATTTATACAATTACCAATGTCTGCTGTGATTCATTAGGTATCCACGTTTATAGGGAGCCCTTCAAAACATGGAAGTATTGGGCAGATGGTGAAATAGAATGGGTAGAGAATTCAGGGTCATCTGAGTGGTACCCTCCTCTTGCACCATAATTTGAGTTTCAGTTATGAGAGTATATTGAAAATCTTAACATGGTAAACAATAATGAAAAAAACATATTTTTATAAAATTATCCTCTTATTTTTTATAATAATCATTATTTCGCTTTTTTTAACTGGATGTATAAAGTTCTACAATAATGACAGATTACACCCTCTTATTTCTATTCAATCCTTGGAAAGCACGAACTTTTCCGTAGTCCATGCAGGAAGACCAGAACTTAAAAATTCAGAGTGGAGATTCTGGGGAGATCAATCGATTCACTCCAATTATACTTCATCCGGAGAAACCCTCTATGAAATAACCAACAATGGCATGTTAGAAGCAACAGATATCCGGAACGGCAGATTACTTTGGAACATCGCATGTAACGGAACAGCTACGTCTTTTCCTGTCCTTTCCAATAGTACTGTTTTTGTCGTATTCGACCATCAGCAGGTTAGCGCTATGGATAGTCTGACCGGAATGGAAAAGTGGAGATATAACCATTATAAATCCAACATCTCTTCTTTGCTAGCAGAAAATGACAGAATTTATCTTTCTGCTGATGACGGGCAGTTAATCTCCCTGTATGCTGATTCCGGAAAAGAAATCTGGTCTGCTAAAACCAATGAACATTGGTTATATCCACCAGTTATCTCAGGTAATAATCTGGTTATTACTGCTGACAATTCCCTGTATGCCTTTCATAGAATCTCTGGAAAAAAAGTATGGAAATTACATTTAAGAAGTAACATCTCCTCACCTCTTGCCTTCAATGATGAAAGTATCTATTATAACAATGAAATCGGAGAAATATACGCATTGAATGCATCATCCGGAAGAGAATCATGGAAATTCTCAGTGAATGGGGCTATTTGCTCCAGTCCAATTATATCAGAAAAATCACTGCACGTCTCATGTGGGAATAACACATTGTATGCCTTGGATACATTGAATGGGGCACAAAAATGGAGGTATGGATCGGTGGATCCATTTGTCTATGATCCAGTTGTCTCCTCCGACATCGTGTATATGGTGAATGATAAAGGAGAACTGCATGCCTTCGATGCCTATACCGGGAGAGAACTATGGAAGTATGAAACGGGAAGTGAGATTTCCACGTCTCCTGTTGTTTTTGACAGGTTCGTTTGCATCGGAAGCAGGGACCATCATGTATATCTGATTGATGCTCATACCGGAAACATCATCTGGAGTTATGAAATTCTTGACACCGTCTCTCAAAAACCAGTAATCACAAATTCTTCTGTCTATTTCACCTGCGATAACGGGTTTCAATCCATCATGGATACCCATACCGGAACAACGAAAAAAGGGAACTATTTTTTTCCCAGAATCAATTCTGATCCGGTGGTTTTTGAAAATATGGTATTTTTTGTAAGTCATGATAACCACCTGTATGCCCTGGATACCCTGACACACAAGGAAAAATGGAAATATCCTCTAAACGGAACAGCAAACCTGGAAGTATCTGATGGAGTACTGTATTTCAATCACAAAGATTACATAAAAGCATTGGATACCCGGACCGGAAAAGAAATCTGGACATATAAAACCGGAACATAATTGGTGTTACCTCCGGTTGTTCGGAATGATACGGTTTTTTTCAGCAGTGAAAAACCCTTTCGAGTTTATGCACTCGGTGCCCAGACCGGGAAAGAGATCTGGATATCAGATATTGATACCAGTATTTCATCTATTCCGGTTATCGGTGATGGACTTGTATATGTAGGAGGACAAAACCAGTACCTCTATGCCTTTGATGCACAAACTGGGAATATAAAATGGAAATTCAGAACTAATGCCAGTTTTATTCCGTCTGTGGGAATATCGAACCATACCGTGTTCTTCGGATGTGACGATACGTATGTATATGCTCTGGATGCAAGGAATGGAACATTAAAATGGAAGACGAAAACCCGTGACAGTATTTTGTCGAGACCGATCATATCAGATGGCCGGGTATACATTGGTAATAAAATCGGAGACTTCCTGGCATGCCAGGAAG
>JAQVIE010000129.1 GCA_028695895.1 Methanospirillum sp.
AATATTCCATGCTTGGTGATTATCTCGGGGTAAGATGCTACACTGAGTCAGAATCTGTTGCCTGATGTGAAGAACCGGTTATTAATCTGAAAGTATTATGGTGATTAATTAATGAAAACACGTGGTAGTGGGATACTTCTGCATATCACCTCGCTTCCAGGTATTTATGGAATAGGCGATCTTGGCCCTGAAGCTTATAAATTCGTGGAATTTTTAAAAGCCTCAGGGCAGCGTTACTGGCAGATTCTTCCTATACATCCAACTGATACAAGGTATGATAACTCCCCGTATCATGCTCTGTCTGCATTTGCAGGTAATCCTCTTCTAATAAGTCCTGAACAGCTTGTCAATGACGGATATCTTGATAGTTCAGACCTTGAACCAGGTTATAGACAATCAGATGATTTGGTGGATTTTCCATCTGTTATTACATTTAAAGAAAAACTCTTTGATCTGGCATATAACCGGTTTTCTTACTTTGGATCGGATTCTGATTTTTTGAATTTTTGTGCAGAACAGGCATGGTGGCTTGATGATTATGCAACTTTTTTTGCAATAAGAAAACAGTTTTCTCCCGCTTCCTGGTCAGACTGGCCTGATGAGTTAAAAAACAGAAATCCCAGGACTCTTGCAGATTATAAAGAGAAAAATTTCTCAGAAATTGAAAGAGAAAAATTTCTTCAGTATATATTTTACAATCAATGGGATGCACTTCGAAAGAAATGTCATGATGCCGGCATCAGGCTTATTGGAGATATTCCTATCTACATAGATTTTGACAGTAGTGATGTCTGGATCAATCCTGAACTTTTTCAGCTGAATGAAGAAAAAAAACCTTTATTCGTTGCAGGTGTACCTCCTGATTATTTCAGTTCCACAGGACAGGTATGGAATAATCCACTCTATAACTGGGACACCATGAAAAATTCAGGTTTTTCCTGGTGGATTTCCCGAATGAAAAAAGAACTATCATTAGTTGATTATGTCCGCATCGACCATTTCAGAGGCTTTGCAGGGTTTTGGGAAATTTCAGCAGGATCTGACACTGCTATTAACGGACGATGGGTTGATGCTCCGGTTTGGGATTTTATCAGAACAATGGTGAAAGAATTTCCCTGCCTTCCGATTATAGCAGAGGATCTTGGAATTATTACACCTGATGTCAGGGAAATAATGAGAGAGTTCACAATTCCGGGTATGAAGGTTTTAGTCTTTGCATTCAGTTCTCCAACCGGTGATAATCCATACATTATTCATAACATCCCCAAAAATTCTGTTGTATATACCGGAACACATGATAATACACCGGTGAGGGGATGGTTTGAGCAGGATGCAACATATGAAGAAAAACAAAGATTAATCTCATACCTGGGCCGTGAACCTGAAAAAAATGAGATAACAGAGATTTTCATTCGTCTTGCCATGATGAGCAGTGCCAATACTGCAATCATGCCGGTTCAGGATATACTGGGGCTTGATGCAGCAGCAAGGATGAATAAGCCTGGAACTGAAGACGGAAACTGGAGATGGAGATTAAAGGGAGAGATGATTTCCAAAGAACTCTCCGCACACCTGTCAGAACTTGTAAAAATTTATGGAAGATAAATCAGGATGGATTTTCCAGATATTTCAGGATGGAATCTGTAATTTCCTTTTCAGTAAGATATTCTGGCTCTGAAAATTCCCCTGTGCTGATAGAATACAGGTACATTCTTACCTGACCGCCGGTCAGTGACTCTGCAGCAATCCGGTATATATTCATCTGCAGATCTGAACCACTCAGTTTTCCGGATTTATAATCTATTACAGCCCATTCATTATCATTTATCTGAATAAGCCGGTCTATACGCCCTGTCACCGGATAATTCCCTGAATAACTAATGAAAGATACTTCCTGGTACGAACGTGCAGCATTTTTAATAAGTGGGGTATTAAGAAAATGCTTATATAAAGATGCACAGAATGCATCTGCTTCAGGGTTTCTTATGCCATATGATGCCAGGACAGATCCTGGATCCTTTCCGGAAAAAATCTGGTGAAGAAGTATTCCTATCTCGTCTGAATTCAGATGGGCAGAGCCAGGAATCAACACCTTCTGGACATTATCTTCTTCCGGGTCGGTAATTAATCTATGACTTATTAAACCAGTTGCTGGAACAGGCCTGTTAATCCTTTCTCTTTTATCATGTAAAGATTCACATTTGCCCCTTCTGGTCCCTGACATGCCTGAATACTCTTCAGGAATTATCAGAGGAGCCTGCATCTCATGTGCCCATATCCTGGTTATCTGGTCTGGATCAGTGAGAACCGTGACATCAATCTTCTTTCCACCGTCTTTAGGATCAATTGAGATAATTCCACCATTTTCAGCAATGTCCTTAGTTATCCCAAAAAGAGTGCATACCCAGTCTATACGGTTATTGCTTTTAACCACTGATTCATAAAATTTATCCGGCTGCTTTCCACAGAATATAAGATGATCCCTGGCTCTTGTTGCGCCTACATAAAAAAGACGTTTTCTTTCTGCAACTTCTTTCTCTTTTCGGATAAGGGATAATGCAGTATAGACCGGAGTTTCACAAATCTCATAATCAGCATCCGGATCTGGTATTTTCACACCAAACAGGTTGGAATTATCACCAGAAAGGATGGAATCCTGCTTTCCTTCCCTTGATGAGCCCATATCAGGAAGAATTACTACAGGAAATTCAAGGCCCTTTGATGCATGTACTGTCATGATATTCACAGAAGTCTGGGAAAGCGTATCAAGTGCAGCTTCGCCTTCCCGTTCTTCATCAGAGATGGAAACAGCCATATCACTGACAAGATCAAACAAGCTGTAATAACCACCTTCTGTCCTCCACCTTATAATTCCAATTAATTTTGTAAGGTTTGCCGCCTGTTGTTCTCCCTGTTCCATTGCACCATATATTGTCAGAATATCAGATTCCCGAATAATTTCTGATATCAAAGATACTACTGGCACTCTCCCGGCAAGTTTACCCCACTTTTCAAGCAGCCGTGATGCACGAACAATTTTCTCCTGGTCAGAAGTTGAAAAGAGAAGCATCTTTCCTGACGGAGAATCATTAGAGGATTGAATTATTTCAGCACATTCTTTTAGTTTCTCATACAGGCTCCAGCCCCGTTTTGCACCCTTAACATGAACGACATGATATAAAGCCGGATCTGAAAGACCAAACCAGGGAGTACGAAGAACACCAAATAGTGCAGCAGAATCAAAAGGTCTAAGTAAAAATGAAAGAATAGAGTAAAGATCATAAATTTCCTGCCTTGAATAAAAACCAATTCCCCCATGTACGTAAAATGGAGCCTCCTTTCTGGAAAGTGCATTTGTATAACTGGAAAGATGAGTCCTTCGTTCAATAAGAATTGCGATATCCCCGTACCCGGCCGGTCTTGGAACACCCTCCTGATCGGTGATGTGAAGAGAACCGGTTGAGACTATCTGGTGGACAAGATCTGCCACCATTCCTGCTTCTATCTCCTTGGTATCAGATCGCCCGCTTCCCTTTGGGGCTTTTCCAGGAAGAAGGACAGTGATGGAACCTGGTATTGTCTTCCGGCCATCATATACCCTGATCGGCTCATACCCAAACTCCCAGGGTTTCTCAGCAGATGCGAAAATGCCTGAGAAGAGATGATTGACACATCCAATAACTTCACGGCAGCTTCGAAAACTTATATCAAGATTAATATGATTTCCTCTGCAATCATTGAGGATACGGTTCTGGGCTTCTTTAAACCTGGTGACATCAGCATTTCTGAAAAGATAAATTGATTGCTTTGGATCCCCGACAATAAACAGGCTTTTGGTCTCTGGTTTTAAATCTCCAGTTATTGCGGTGATGATATCAAACTGTGCAGGATCTGTATCCTGAAATTCATCTACAAGGATGTACTTGTACCTGGGTCTTATATGCTGTTTTACGATATCCTGGTTAGAACGTAGAAATTCTTTTGTCAATTGAATGAGATCATTGAAGTCAACCCCGTTTACCTGACGTTTTATGGTTCTTAAAAGTTCAAAATAATATCCTGCAACAATGCCAAGATCATGGAAGAATGCAAGAGTTGATGCAGTAAACACGGAATCCTTTTTTAAATACAGGGAAAAATATGGAATCGCATTTTCAAAAGCTTCAATAAGACAGGTTTTTGCCTTTCGAAACCGGTTAAGGTCATCTGCATCCCAAACTTTTTTCGACCCGATATTTCCTTTAGGGCGGATTTTTAAAAATTCTTCAACAGTTTTATATAATATTTTTGGAGGAATATCCGAACTTATAACGGAAAGATAAGGACATATCTTGCTTAAATACCGGACAGCACTATCTTCCTGGTTTTTGTACTTATCCCAGAATCTGATAAAATCTGAAATTGCATCACCAATTTCAGGGTCGGTAAAAAACTGCATTACAACTGGAGTTCTGACACTCTCCAGAAATATTTCCCATGAATTGAGGATCTTCTCCGGATTATTGGCTAAATTCTCTACAAATTCTTTAAATATTTCAGGATTTTTTGAAAGAGTGGTTAAGATCTGGCTGACCTGATGCTTTTCAACCAAGGCAAGAAGACGGATGAGGGGTTCGTGAATCTCTTCAGGAGGTTTTCTGATAAGGGTTTTAAAGGCTTCCCGTTCAATTGCAAGTGCCTGGCCT
>JAQVIE010000130.1 GCA_028695895.1 Methanospirillum sp.
TTGAAAACCGGTTGCGCCATCATAACAACCAAGGGCTGCATCTTTCAGTTGTGCCAGGCGTTTTGGTTCATCTGATGAACACCAGCAGAAATTGTCAAGGAGTGCTATTGTTTCAAGTGGAACTCCAAGAGCAATAAGGCCCCTGATTGCGGTGTCTATACAGGCAATTGCCATCTGGTAAGCATCAATATCAGAATAGGACGGGAATATTCCCTGTGACAGACCTACCCCTTTTTTTGAGCCAAAAAGGACCCTGGTAAGGCTTGCCACTCCCTGTACCCTTCCACATCCCTGAATAGGTCCAAGAACATGACCACCCAGGACGGTATGGTCATATTGAGTGGAGATAAACTCCTTTGAACAGATATTTTTTCTTTCAAGCATCTCAAGAAGTGTCTTTTCAAGGTTTTCAGGAACTGGAGGGATTGGACCTGATGGTACTGGTTCAGGTTGGGTAGTTCTTAGATATTTAACCGGGAGACCGTCATGCAGGAATGTAAGTTCAACATCCATCACGATGTTTCCATTATATTCGACGACACATCTGCCTGTGTCTGTAAATTTTCCGATGACAGTTGCTTCAACTTCACGGGATGTCAGTAACTCCATGAATTCATTTAATTTATCAGGGGGAACAGCAAGGGTCATTCGTTCCTGTGATTCAGATATCCATATCTCCCATGGTGCCATCCCCGGATATTTTAATGGAACCTTGTCAAGATAGACATGACAACCGTTACATTCTTTTGCCATTTCTGCCACTGAACAAGAGATACCTCCTGCACCGTTATCGGTTATGCTTGTGTAAAGGCAGAGATCCCTGGCCTCATTTACAATCACATCTGATAGATTTTTCTGTGTAATAGGATCTCCAATCTGCACGGCAGAGACCGGACTTCCTGGTTCAAGTGCCTCTGATGAGAATGTAGCTCCATGAATGCCATCTCTGCCTACCCGGCCACCTGTCATAATGATATAGTCTCCAGGCCCTGCACATTTCTCATAAAGGTTACGAATTCCGTCAGTTCGTGGCATGATCCCGACAGTTCCGGCAAAAACCAGTGGTTTACCAACATACCGTTCATCAAACCAGGTAAAACCCTGTGGTGTTGGAACTCCTGAACAGTTTCCACCGGCACCTACACCTGATACCAAACCATCAAGTATCCTCCTTGGGGAGAGGATTGGATTTGTCCTGTTTTTTCCACGATAAAGGGCAGGTTTGCTCTCCGGGTCTCCCACACAAAAACCGTAGATGTTAATACAGGGCTTTGCTCCAAGTCCAAACCCGAAGGTATCTCTGTTCACTCCAACAATTCCGGTCATGGCCCCTCCGAAGGGATCAAGGGCAGAAGGAGAGTTATGTGTCTCTACCTTGTGAGTTACCAGGTACAGATCATCAAAAACAATTCCACCTGAATTGTCGGAAAAAACACTTAGACAGATGTCTTTGTCACCTTTTTCTGCCCTGATTGTATTGGTGGCTGCCTGGATGCAGGTCTTATAAAGTCCCTTTGGCAAATCATCGTCCATTGGTGATCCGAAAATGATATGTTTACAATGCTCACTCCATGTCTGGGCAAGTGACTCAATCTCAACATCGGTAGGCTTTCTGCCCTGTGACCTGAAATAATCCCGGATTGCATGCATCTGGGGCAGGTCAAGCGCAAGTGGTCCCCTCCTCTGGCCGGAAACAGGATCAGTTATTCCCTCCTTTCCAATACTGATAAGTTCCTGGTCTTCAATGTCCAGATCAATTTCCATTGCCTCTTGTAATTCGTGAAGATGAACAAGGGGGACAACGATATCCATACCTTTTATCCCGTATTCTTTCCTGGTCTTTACATGGACCCGGTTAATCAGTGTATTGGCAAGGGTTGAAACAAGATTTTCTATTGTATCAGGGGTAAGCCTCCCAGATACAAGGTAAAGCTGTGAAGAGTACACTCCCTCTTCAGGCTCAAATTTTCTTTTTGTAAAGTCTTCGATGATCTGCCTGGTGGTTTTGCCAACGTTATCTGTGACTCCTGGCAAAAAACCAACCTCGATTGCCATGTCAAAATGTGCAATGGTGGCTGTGTCAATAGTAAAGGTCTGTACCACCGGGTTTGTAATCTGGGTGGCTATCTTATGAAGTTCGTCTGGTGAAAAATCCTGTGAATTTGTTGAGATGGTGTAAACATCGATCAATTGAAGTTCATCAATTGGAAATCCAAGAGAACGAATTCTATCTGTTCTTGCCTTCAACCTGGGATCTGCTTTATACTTGACTTCTATCCGGTGGATGTATACCATATATACCCCGTTAGTACTTGGTTTTTATCCGAGATAAGTCTCAATACTGAAAGGGAAAAAGTGTTTTATACAAAAAAAGTTTCATGAGCAAAAGTGGGCAACAACTTTTTGAAGATTTTTAAAAAAAGTGTATCATGTTATCTGGTAAGTTTTTGAATTATCCGTGCTTTCTTCTCAATGGCGGCTTTTGCGGCCAGATCAACCTGTTTTTTCATTAATTCAAAATCTTGCTGCTCTTTTTCTACCAGTTTCTTAAGCGGAGTATATGCCGCCTCCCTGAACCTTGGGTTGAACTCTTCTTCCATGCCATTTCTGATAAGGACTGGTTCTGCTTTTCCTTCCTCCACCCTGCCAATTATTGATGATTTGATACCTTTACCTGATAGCAGGCTTTGAACCTTGTGAATGGTATCTGGTCGGGCGATAATTAGGAGTGCATCTATTGACACACCCAGGGGATCGATTTTTAGCTCCATTAACATCCTGTAGACATCAGGATTGACAAGCCCCTGAACTGTTTCTTCTTCAATGATGAACCTGAGACCTGCAGTCTTTGCCATCTCGTGAATATCCCCCCGCAGACCTCCGTTTGTCACATCGGTCATGGCATGAATAGAGCCAAGCAGGTCACTTTTCAGGATTATATCTGCCGCATGAAGAAAAGTCAGATTGATGGTCCGGTCAACAACATCATGGTACCCATAGTAAAGGGCGGTTGTGGCAATTGTTCCCCCTCCTGCACCTTCGGTCATGAGAAGAAGGTCACCTGGAGCTGCCTGTCGCCTGGCTGTTATATGATCAGCTACTCCCACGGTCCCGACACACCCGGTCATACGGTCACCAATTACCATGTCTCCGCCAATCCTGAGAGTAGATCCACTCACCAGAGGAACACCTGTAAGTTCTCCAACGGTTGTCACTCCGGCGGTATAATCAAATATTTTTGCGACATCGCCATCGTCTGCAACATGGATATCAGAAAAGAGCATTACAGGGCGGGCACCCATCACGTAACAGTCACGAAGGGTGGCACGGGTTACATGAAAACCTGCAAGGTAGGGAAAGTCTGAAAGCCGTGAATGCATACCGTCAACAGTGCAGACTATGAACTGCCCGCCTGCCTGGACCACCCCGGCGTCATCCATGTCCTCTACTCACACGGTTGCCCCGGAATTACCAATTATTTCGGCAATTTTGCGGTGGGCATAAAAATCCCCGGTGCCGCGGGATCCTACACCAAACATTCCCATGGATACTCCTGACTTTTCATACATGAGAATGTCGTTTTTTAGTTCTTTAGTGGCTATGACCTCAACAATGACCGCCCGTGCAAATGACAGGGCATATTCCCTGCTTACATCTTTTATTTCAACGATGCAGTCAGCGAGATCAGATATAATATCCTGGGACGCCCGGCCTTGTTTCAGGCTCCTTCGGGCATAACCCTCTACATCCATGCCATCAGGTTTGTGGTACTAGGTTAAAATAAGGGTATATCCTCCGAAAGAGTTCTTATGATTCGTAGGTAAACCTATTTCCACTGGTGGGCTGATGCGGAAGGGATTATTGTCTCCTGGAATATTTTTGCTGTCTCTTGTAATTATTATAATAATTACTGTTTTATTGCCTGGTACAGGGGTTGCAGAAAAGGTAGAAAACACAGACAATACCGGAGATATAAAGAATAAAACGGATAATATTCTCTCAAGCGATCTTTTACAGATCCTGCACATGGCATCCTGCCCGCCCGGGCTGTCTTCAGATGATCTCATTCAGGAAATGGAGAAAAATGGGCAAATTCGAAGAAATGAGTCAGGAACATGGTCTGTTCATATAATCATTGAACTTGAGAAGAACCAGACCCGTGATCAACTCCTTCTGCTCCTCTTTGATCCGGTTGAAGATGCATCATATAATCTTGTGACCGGCTGGGCAGATGCAAATAATCTGACTTTTCTATCTGGAATGAGCGGGGTTAAAAAGATCATCCCGGTTTTTCCCCCGGTTCATTCCGGTTCTCTTGAGATGATTTCAGATAAAATGGAGAAGGAATCTTTTTCTGGCACCTGGAAGAAGAAGCTCTCAACTGACCTTCTCCAGCTTATTGATGATACCTACCTCTCTCCAGGACAGTCACGTGCTGACATGATGGCCCTGATGGAAAAGACAGGGGAAATCAGGATAGAGGATACTGATATAGAGGTCAGAATATCTGCAAAAACGAAACCATCTGTATCTTCTGCTTTGTATGAGAAATTTTTCTCTTCACCGGTTGTAGATTCTGTGTATGGACGGATTGGCGGATGGATAAAAACAGACAATATAACCTGCCTTGCGATGCA
>JAQVIE010000131.1 GCA_028695895.1 Methanospirillum sp.
TCCTCGCCGGCATGTTCTCAGAGGAAAATTATCCTGAACGAAGTATTGAAGGTTCAGTCAGAGCAGGACTTCGGGCAGCGGATGAGATCTCACATATGGCCAGGAAGATGGAAGTGAACATGTGAAGGTAACAAAGCCGGTTACGATTGTCATTCCGGTTTATAATGATGTTCATGCCCTTGGAAAAGCCGTTCCAAGGGTTATTGAAATTATGTCCCATGTTGCAGATAAGTACGAACTCATTATTGCCGAGGATGCCAGCACTGATGGATCAGCAGAACTTGCAGCTCAGTTTGCCAGTGAATATTCCGAGGTTATCCATATGCACCGTGATGAGCGGCTCGGAAGGGGATCAGCCCTGTCTCTTGCTGCGATGAGGGCACAAGGTGAGATATTCTGTTATTTTGATGTGGATATGGCAACCGATATCTCACATCTTGAGGAGCTTTTAGGCCTGATAGATAATGGATATTACATAGCAACAGGTTCACGCCTTCTTCCTGACAGCAGGATCATCCGAAGTTCTGGCAGGGAGGTAAAGAGCAGAGGATATAACTTTCTTGTCAGGCTGATTTTAAAAAGCCGGCTTTCTGATCACCAGTGCGGATTTAAGGCATTCCGGACCTCAGGGCTTTTGGAACTTCTCAAGGAGACAACAGATACCCACTGGTTCTGGGATACCGAGATCCTTGTCAGGGGCCAGCACAAAGGCCTGCAGATTGCTGAGATCCCGGTTACATGGACAGAAGGGGAAGGGACCACGGTCAGGTCAGGAGATATCTGGAAGATGGGAAGGGCAATTCTCCGGCTCTGGTGGCAGTTTCATGTATCGTAAAATCCTGGCAATTGTCTTATCTGTTGTTCTGGCCGTTGGAATCCTGGCGGTTATGGTCATACGTGTCTGGGATGACCTTGCTGATGCACTCGCTTATATCAGATTAATTTATCTTATCCCTGCATGCCTAATCTGCCTGTGTGCCTGGTTTGTCAGGGGAGGGCGATATCAGTCCATTTTGTCAAGGATGCAGGTAAAAATACCTGTTATCTTCTCTACTGCCTGTATCTTCATTTCACAAACTGTGAATCTTATCGTCCCTGCACGACTTGGAGACCTTATCAGGGTAGTTCTGTTAAAACACGATTATGATGCAACAATCTCCCGTGGACTCTCCTCTATAGTCGTTGAACGGGTATTTGATATCATCTCTGTTGCAGTCCTCGGACTTTTTTCATTGATATTTGTTCTGAACGCACCCTCATGGGTACTTATGCTCCTCATTCTCCCTCTCGTGCTTGGAGGATTATTCTTTTTCGTTCTCCTGATAACCGGGAAAGTTGAGACCGGGAATAAATACATTGGTTATATCCTGACGATGCTTGACGAAATGAGAAGTGCTTCACTTACTCCTCGTTCTGCTTTCATACTTGGGGTGACATCAATTGGCATCTGGATTTTCGATACTGCCATCTGTTACCTTGTAGTACTCATGTTCAGTCAGAACATCCCGTTTCAAGTAGTTTTGCTTGCAGTTGTCGCTGGAAATCTCGTAAAGGCGGTTCCACTTACGCCAGGAGGAGTTGGCACATATGAATTTGCCCTTGCTGTCATCTTTGAACTTGCAGGTACAACTCCTGCCATATCCACCCTTATTGCGGTTATCGATCACCTGATTAAAAATGGTATTACACTTATAGGTGGGGCTGCTTCTATTTTGTACCTTGGTGACTGGGTTATCCCTGAACTGAGTGACAGTATCAGAAAAAGACTGAAGGATGAGTCATAATCTATGATAGAATCAGGTCAGATTGTTGCAGTGATATCCTGGCTTTTTCTACTCACCATGTTTCATCTGTCATTGTACCCATGGATAAAGGAATTTCTTCCACGGGTAGCAGTTCCGGTATCATGGACAGCTGGAATGATAATGACCGCTCTTGCAACCTGGTATGCAGTCTTCTGCGGCCTTCCCCCGGTTGCCGGTCTTCTTCCAGTGGTCCTGGCATTTGTATGCACAGCAGCATTTCGTAAAACCGGTTTTTATAAGGAAATTCCTTCTGAATGGCGTTATTATCTGCTTTTTTTCTTCGTATTCTTCACCATGCTCATCGTCAGGGCATACAATCCTGATATAAACGGAGCAGAAAAATTCATGGATCATGGATTTCTTGCATCAATGCTCCGGACACCCATGGTACCCCCTCTTGATCCCTGGTTTGCAGGAGGGTTTCTGACCATGTATTATTACTTTGGTCACTGGATGATGGCAATACCTGCCATGATTGTAAAAATACCCTCAAATATTCTTTTTAACCTGGCTCTTCCAACTATTGCAGCACTATCAGCGGTAAACCTTTATGGTGCCGGACATCTGGTCCTGAAACATGGAAGGTTACTTCCGGTGCTTGCATTTTTTGTTGTAAATCCATATTTTATCTATCTTGCCCTTACCGGGACACAGTCCTTTACCCTTCTCTGGGACAGCAGCAGGGTCATAATAAACACAATCAATGAATATCCCCTGTTTTCATTTTTGTTTGGTGATGTTCATGCCCATGTCCTTGGCATTCTGGCCCAGTCATTCCTTATATTAATGGTGATAACTGCTGTTACATGCTGGAATAATGGAGCAAAAACACGAATCCTAATAATCCTTCTGACCGCTCTGGGACTCTCGGTAACACCTGTTGTAAACAGCTGGGATGTGCTTATCTGGGCGCACATGGTTCTTGCAACAGGTCTGTGGCTAATTTGCAAAGAATGTCCGATGGCATCAGTTGTGAAAAAACCGGTCATTTTGTTGCAAAATATTCAGGAGATGATAAAAAACCGGGGAGAAGGATGGACCAGGAAACCAGGATATGCAGGGGTATTGTATCTTCTCCTTGTACCTTCAGTAAGCATGCTTCTGATAAGCCCGCTCCTTCTTGGAATGCATACCCAGGGTATCGCAGGAATTGGTTTTATCCACACCCCCACAGATATTTTGGAATTCATCATGGTCCATGGCTGGTTTTTTGGTGTGTTTTTTTTCTCATTCAGGAGAAACCTCATTAAAGTTCCATGGATCCTGCTTGCTATCATTCCATTTTTCCTGACCGGGTACCTGTCAGCAGCTCTTGCTGCCCTGTTTCTGATTTTTGTCATTAACAGGAGATCAGGTCCTGCGGATCTTCTCGCTGCCGGAGGACTTACAATACTGCTTTTTTGTGAACTATTTTACCTTGCAGACAATATGGGAGAGATATATTACCGGATGAATACTGTATTCAAGCTCTACATAGGTGCCTGGCTTTTATGCGGGACTTCTGCTGCCCTGATGGCAGGTAAAGAACTGGATACATATATTGACCGATGCCAGGGTCTTAAGGTGAAGGTTATAAAATCTACAGTCATTCTTTTGCTCTGTTTATGCCTGATTATTCCCCCGGTGGCAGTATCTGCCATCCATGGCCCTCATACGCCGACACTTGATGGTATGGCATGGCTTATGAATTCCCACAGGGAAGATGCAGAGGCGATTGCATTTTTGCAGACACTTACCGGAGAGCATGTCATAGTAGAAGCTGCTGGTGATGATTACCAGTATACCTCACGGATCTCTTCATTTACCGGCATCCCGACCATCGTCGGATGGCAGTTTCATGAATATATGTGGAGAGGTAATAACCCGGAAGGTTGGTATGGGGAGCGGGGTAACAATATCAGATCCATATATGAAAATCCGGAACTGACAATCCCGTTAATGGAACTATATAATGCGGATCTGCTCTATGTCGGTCCTGAAGAACAGCAGAAATACAATATATCAATACCCTCAGGGGTTCTTCGGGAACTCTACCAAAGCCGCGATGTTATTATCTACCAGCATGATCTCTCCAGGGATCTTCCCACTCCTGGAAATGATAACTTTCGAGAGGATGCCAGATTTACGAACCTTTAAGCGCCCACAACCGTAACTAATATGGCACATTCGTCATCTGCTGATGAGTGATGACGGAGGGTCATGCCCCTCCTGAATGAGGTGAATTCATGGCAAACTACGTTACTTTTGAAGTATCTGAAGAAATCCAGAACAGGGCTCTTGAAGCCGTCGAAGCCGCACGTGAAAGTGGAAAAATCAAAAAAGGCTCCAACGAAGCCACCAAAGCCATTGAGCGCGGCATCGCACAATTGGTCCTTATCGGAGGCGATGTTGAACCTGCAGAGATCGTCATGCATCTGGGACCGCTCTGTGATGAAAAGAAGATACCATATCTCTTTATCAGCAAGCAGAATGATATCGGAGCTGCTTGTGGACTTGAAGTCGGCTCAGCTGCTGCAGCCGTCGTAAAATCCGGAAAAGCAAAAGAGATCATCGACGATATTGCTGCAAAGATAGCAGCTCTCAAAGCTGAGTGAATATTATGGGAACGCCCGCTGAAGTAATCGAGGTTATCGGGTCAACCGGTATGCATGGAGAAGCCATGCAGGTTAAAGCCCGTATCCTTGATGGCCCGAATAAGGGGCGGATTATCACCCGCAACACGGTAGGACCGATCCGTGAAGGTGATGTTCTGATGCTCCTTGAGACTGAACGTGAAGCAAAGAAACTTTCCCGGAGGTAAGCAAT
>JAQVIE010000132.1 GCA_028695895.1 Methanospirillum sp.
CTGGTTGTGTCCTGTAGCAATAACCCGGATTTTTTGTTCCTTAGCCAGCATTTCCAGGGCACGACGGCGCAAAATTCCGCAGATAGTACAGGCATTTCGCTCTGAACCGGCAACTAACTGGTCAAGTGAATGCCCGAACACATCATGGAACCGGATTATTTGATGAGGTACATCAAGTGTTTTGCAGATCTCTTCTGCTGCCTGAATGGTGTCCTGTCGGTATCCTTCAATACCTTCATCCACGGTAAGTGCTAAAAAACTGCAAGGAAGTTCACTGCGTATCCTGCAGAATGCTTTTAGCAGGGCGGTGCTGTCCTTTCCTCCGGAAAAAGCAATACCTATCACCGGAGGAAGACGGATTTTTTTCAGATATGAAAGCACCTGTCCCTCTACAAATGCCATGAGATGATCCCGGCAAAGATGAATCTTCCTGACCCGGTCAAAGTAGACTGCAGGTCTTTGACAATGAACGCAGATTTTCTGATAGTTATCCGCCATGGGAGATCTGAATTACCCTGATTAAGTCCTCTTCTTTTGGAATCGTATCTTCCGGTATTATCTCATCATCCCTGGAAAGCATGGTCGTGAGGGGATCAATGTTCATTTCTATCAGGATCTCTTCGATAGTCCTCCCATTCACATTAAGTTTTAATTCTGATTGATCAGGCAGGAAGAGTATCATTGGTACAATAGTTTTGGTGTTTATTCAGATATGTCTGATGATGGCAACATAAGAAGAGAAAGGAGATTTGTTCTCTTATGTATATCATCATACGATTTATAAATCAAATGGCATCATTTTTGTATTTTATTTTAAATCTCTGTCAAAAGAAATAAATCAGGATGAATCTTATTAATTCAGGACCAAACTCTGCAATATCGCCTTTTCATTCTATTGTAAATATGCAATATGTAGGATATGCAGGATGTCCACTGGTTTTTTATCGTGCGAATATACGCTATGTATCTCTATTCTGCTTTGAGTTTCACAGATTTAACAGTGAAATATCAGCAGTCAGTTAGATAATTACAGGTAACCTATACACGTCCGGTTAAAAAAAAGAGCTGGTTTATACCAGCTTGTTGATTGGGTGGATGTCGGTCTGTACATCGCCACCGAGTTCACGGAGTGTCTCGGCAAGAACGATATCAGTGAATGCCATTGCGGTTGCAGTTGCTTCACAGTTCTCGATTGGACCGAACATGATAAGGTCAGCACCAAGGGTTGCAGCCAGAATGTTACAGCCGATATCTGCAGAGGACCAGGCAGCCTGACGGATACCCTCAACACCGCCAAAGTGGTGGTGGCTCATCTGTTCAAGAAGGATTTCTGCTCCATCTTGTTTGTACCGGTCAAGGATGCCGCTCTTTCTCCAGCGTTTGAGCCAGGTCCAAGCAACAGTCATATTGTGATATGCACCACCGGTTGGCAGACCATGGATTGCTTTACAGGCAAGAATTTCACGGAATGAACCTCCGGAACCAAGACCGAGCGGGGTTGCGGCAGTATCAAGAAGTGGACGTGTAATTCCACATTCCTCAGCGATTCCCAGCATAGATTTCTCCTGGCCGGCAACACCACCCTCCGTCAGTACTTTCTCACGACCACGGACACTTGGGTCTCCAGGGTTGAATGCGAGTACAATGGCTGAGTCTACGTCACTGTTCTTCAGTGCTTCTATGTTTTCCGGTCCGATGGAGCCGTTGATAGAGTTGTAGACTGCACGGTCTGCAATCCCTGCATCGGTAACATACTTACATGCATGTGCAAGTGCTGGAGGAGCTGAAGAGTCCATCAGGAACGGGAACTGATCATCAATCTCACAGAACCAGTCGATGTAACTCTCAAAAGCTTCACCGAACTCGGCCATTATCTGGATAATATACCAGTTACCGGTTATATCATAAAGTTCAAGACATCGGTTCCAGAGCGCCTCTGCTTTTGCTTTATCGATCTTTCCGGTATGGTCATCGAGCACGGTCTCGTGTTTATTATAGAATATCGATGCACCGAGGACACGGGGGTATTCTCCCGGCTGTCCTCCGATTTTGTAACCATTGAAGTCAAGGACTGTCTGTTCCTTTTCAAACATGAACATGGCTTATCACCTTAATGTGCGAGTATTTCGAGCAATTTTGGTAGTAATTCAATTACGATTATGTAGGTCATGAGTCCGGCCACGATACCGTATAATATACCAATATCGCGTCCGACTTTCCGGCCGACACGTTGGGCAATCTCACCCTCGACAAACTCGAGTTGTTCTTCGATTTTATCCAGTTTTGTTTCGATTTCAAGGAACTGTGGGTTTGCAGTTGCAGTTGCAGCAGCGCCTCCGGCACCGCCCTCATCCTTGATTTCAACAACCATTGGACCATCAGGGAACACGCCTGGGTCACGGGCTACCAGCTCATTTATCTTGGCTGTAATAGCGCCGACATCCTCGGATTCCATGATGTCAACAACTTCGACCTGTTCCTGGAACCTCTTGATATGATCATCAGAAAGATTCTCGATGAACGGAATTGCTCCTTTGGATCCTACGATTTTACCGCCTTCAACACCATTCTGATGAAGTGCGATAAAGCTCTGGCCGGAAAGGTGTCCCTTGACTTCAGTACCACAGGTAATAATAAACCGGATATTCGGGTTGGAGATAACATTTGCAATTACTTTCTCCAGACCGAGGTTCTCAGTTTTACAAGATCCTGTGATAGCTGCACCTGCACTACAGATTGCAGCTTCGTCAAGATGGGAACCCATGGTGACTACTGCTACCGGGCTTTTTGGATCGCCGGTGTGAAAGTCTCCCTGGACAATTGGCCAGCCTGATGCAGTCTCTCCTTTATCTGCCATTAGAATCCTCCGAGCAGAATTACTGGTACAACCAGAATCAGGGCAAAGACAAGACCGATTGCAAATCCGACAATACCCGAGCCCATGATACCGGATTCAAGTTTGTTGGTACGTGCAAGGATCTGTCCCTTGTATTTCATGTCAACCATCATGGCATCAATTGCTGCCATTCGTATCGGTCCTGACTTCTTCTCATCTGACACTTAGCTCACCCCGTGTCCCATAAGCAGGAGTCCCACGATCACGAATGAAACTATAAGGCCTATCATTAGACCTTCAACTTTGCCACCATATACGCCGGCAGCATACTTGTCATAAAAGCCAATATCGGTTATCATCCGCTGGACAGTTTTCATCCGTGCATGAATCAGGGCAACTTCTGCAGACATTGGTCTTACTTCGCCGCCTTCTTCAGCAGCTCCTCCGCTTTCATCCTTGATCTCAACGATCATGGCGTCAGCATCGAATGCACCTGGATCTTTGGCAGTTAATTCGTTTATCTTCGCTGTTATTGCTCCGACATCCTCAGATTCCATGATGTCAACGAACTCGACCTGTTCCTGGAATCTTTTGAGATGGTCTTCGGAGAGGTTCTCAATAAACGGAATTGCTCCTTTTGATCCTACGATCTTACCACCGTCAACACCATTTTGATGAAGTGCAATAAGACTCTGGCCGGAAAGGTGTCCTTTAACCTCTGTACCACAGGTTATTACAAACCTGATATTAGGGTTGGAGATAACGTTTGCAATTACTTTCTCCAGACCGAGGTTTTCGGTTTTACAGGATCCGGCGATGGCTGCTCCTGCATTGCAGATTGCACTCTCATCAAGGTGGGATCCCATGGTAACAACTGCCACCGGGCTGTTTGGATCACCCGTATGGAAGTCACCCTGAACGATAGGCCATCCACTGGCCGGTGATTTCTTGTTTGCCATTTCTCTCCCTCACATTAATGCCAGAACGATAATTCCGGCGACCAGGAGTCCTACAGCAAGTCCATAGAACATGGCGGTAATTCCACCGGCGTACATCAGGGATTTCTCACGATTCGGGAATGTTTCCAGGAAACTACCTTCTCCGGAGAGCATGCCGACAATGTCGTCAGTGATCTTTTCAAGCTTGTTTACCTGTTCCACGACCGGTGCTAATGATTCGCCCTGCTGGGTAACGAATCCTGCAAATACATCACATCCAAGACCGAAGTCTGGAAGGACCGGAATCCAGGTCATTACTCGTTCCCTCCAACTTCGATGATTGGTTTGGCATCAAGCCATGCATATGCATCACGCTTTGAAAGCTCGATGTACTGCTTGTACGAGTAAATCCAGCCTATCAATGAGATGATAACCCCCACGGTTGCCGACATCATGTCAAGGAATGCATAGGACATGATTGCAACAACAAACATGGAAAGGAATCCTACTTCGATGGCCAGCATTAAAGTTCTGTCCTGTGTTTCATTTGGACCAAGACAGGCGTTAAACGGGTGCTGCAATGCAATTGCTCCAAGGAAAAATATCACAATTAATGCTGCACCACCAATCAGTGAACCAGAAAATTCAGGTAATACCGTCACCATGAACGTCTGAACTCCCCCGGCTGCTGCTTCTGCTGCAGGTTCCATGGAGAGTGTCATGCCACCGATGACAAGATCATTGAACATGAAGCTTCCTCTGCACATTGCAGCAAATCCAAGCATGGTCAGTGCTCCGACAATTGATAAT
>JAQVIE010000133.1 GCA_028695895.1 Methanospirillum sp.
GTCCTGATAATATCATGCCCCTGTGGCCGGATCTGTGCAGGGAATAAGGGTGGAATTTTCTCTTTTTCTTCCCAGCCGGTTACATGCATCACTGATATAGATGAGTCCATCCAGGTATCCAGGACATCAGTCTCCGGAACGAAAGCTGAGCTGCCACATTTAGGACAGGGGCGTTTTGGAACATCAACCGTCGGATCTACCGGAAGTTCATCTTCCTGTGGCAGGATTGCCTTTCCACACTCTTTACAGAACCAGACCGGGATAGGAGTTGCGAAGATTCTCTGCCTGGAGATACACCAGTCCCACTCCATCTGTGTTATCCAGTTCTCCATCCGGAGGAACATGTGTTCAGGGTACCATATGACCTCTTTTGCTACCCTGAGTGCTGCTTCATGTGGAATCTTCACAAACCACTGATGCTCGGAAAGGATCTCAATAGGAGTTTTACACCTCCAGCAGGTTCCAACACGTTGCTCAAGTGGTTCTTGTCTGTTAAGGATACCTTCAGACTTCATATCTGACAGGATTGCCTCCCTGCAGGAGTTGGTATCCATCCCCTGGTACTTTCCGGCAATCTCTGTCATATGACCTGTTTTATCAATTGCCTTTCTCAACGGCAGATTGTGCGCCTTCCACCAGATGACATCCTGTTTATCACCAAAGGTACAGATCATCACAGCACCTGAACCAAAAGAAGGATCTACTGCATTGTCACTGATGATAGGAACCTCATGACCGAAGAGTGGAACTTTAAGCTTCTCCCCTTTTCGTTCCCTGTATCTTTTATCATCAGGATGGACTACAACTGCCACACAGGCAGCAAGCAGCTCAGGTCTTGAAGTTGCAATTTCAAGCCCTGAGAAGTTAAAATAATTCAGTTTTGTCGTTCTGTCACTGTAATTGACCTCAGCAAATGCAATGGCAGTCTCACAACGCGGACAAAAGTTAACCGGATGATCAGACTGGTATATCTGTCCGGCATGATACATGCGCAAAAATGAAAGCTGAGTCTTGCCGAAATACTCCGGCATCATTGTGATATATTCATGGCTCCAGTCTATGGAAAAGGCCATCCTGCGCATGGAAGCCTGCATTTTCTTAATATTTCCCAATGTCAGTTCACGGCACATTTCGCGAAATTTCTGCCGGTCAACATCATTTTTCGTGATCTTATGAATCTCTTCGACCTTGACTTCGGTTGGAAGGCCATGGCAGTCCCACCCCTGCGGAAACATGACATTGTACCCTTTCATCCGTTTGTACCTGGCTAAAAAATCAATATAACACCAGTTGAATGCATTACCGATATGAAATTCTCCGGTGGGATATGGTGGGGGAGTGTCTATGACAAATTGTGGTTTTTCAGATTTTTCTTTAAAATAATAATCTTCATCTTTCCACGACTGCTGCCATCGTGTTTCCACCTCACGATAATCATAGGTTTTGGGAAGTTCCTGCAGGACCCGAGACATTGCCCATACTTTAGGGAGTAAAAGATAATGTAGATGATGGAAAGTCAGTTGACTAAAACTCTGGAGAGATTATATTCAGTGAATGACTAAATACATACCCTATGTTGAATACAAAGAGATGGATTGCATTTGCCCTGGCAGTTCTTCTCCTGATAATATCATCAGGCCTTCCACCCGTTTTTCCGGGGCTCTTTGTCATCATTGCAGCCATTCCACTATGGTTTAAAACTGATGAAAAGTGGCTGGCCATAGCACTTGGGGCGATTGGACTGTTGAATTTAATTGGGATTCTTCCAGTCTTTGTTCTATATGCATCAATATTAATCATCACAACAAAAGAACTCGTTTTTTCACTGACTGGTGAGAAGACCATCAAATATGCATTGATATTTTTCTGCGGTCTTCTTGTCATGGCATTTGTCATGCAGTACCTTGGCATTCAGTCCTGGCTGTCAGCAGTAGTCGGGGCGACGATTTGTGTCCTGCTTCATTCAATCCTTGGTTCGCAGAAAAATGCCATTGCAATTGAACTTGTGGTAGTTGCAATGGTTATGCTCCTTATCGAGGATCTTGAATACGAGGCTGCACCCCCCCTTGTCTGGACTGCCGTGGTTATTGCATTCGGGTTTAGTTATTTTGCCTACCGGCTTAAAACCGCTGATATTCCGGGTCTCTTCTCTGCCGCCCTTGTAGGCATCCTTCTCATTGTTTTCGCAGGGATATCCTAGTTTTTGATAATGCTCTCTTTCTTCATTCTTGGTGCCGCTGCTACAAGGTACAAGATGGAATATAAAAAGACACTCAGAGTTGAAGAAGAGAAAGGAGGGGTCAGGGGGTACATCAATGTCTTTGCCAATGGTCTTGTATCAGTATGTGCTGCAGTAGGTTTTGGAGTGACACAAAATCCGGTTTTTATTGCGGTATATCTTGGCAGTGTTGCAACTGCTGCAGCAGATACCGTTGCAGGTGAGATTGGAGTGTGCTCAGGTAAACCCCGCCTTATCACAACGTTCCAGCCAGTCTCTGAGGGAACAAACGGAGGTGTCACCTTTACTGGAGAGGTGGCAGGATTTTTTGGTGCGATGTTTATTGCCGCATGCGCTGTGCTGCTTGGAGTTGCTGACTTTTCACTCTTTGTTGCAGCCATGATTGGCGGATTTATCGGTACAAACCTTGACAGTCTTCTTGGAGAACTATTTGAAAATAAGCATATGTGGGGAA
This sequence comes from Methanospirillum sp., assembly GCA_028695895.1. Classification (GTDB taxonomy): domain Archaea; phylum Halobacteriota; class Methanomicrobia; order Methanomicrobiales; family Methanospirillaceae; genus Methanospirillum. Next base: position 2,694 of record JAQVIE010000133.1, read on the forward strand.
ATGCAGGAACCAATTTCCTTGCAACCCTTGGAGGGGGAGTTGTTACTGCCCTTCTCTGGGCAATAATATCAATTTTTTCCGGATAAAACCGTTATTATCCGCAAATTCTTTTTTTAATCAAACTCCCCTGCCACTATCCAGATCTCATTTGTTGCATCCTGATAACATTCGTACTTGAACGTAAACAGGAATGGAACAAGAAGAAAAGTAACAAATCCAAATACCAGAGCGGTAACAATAGTTCCTTCCGGGCCGATAAGATTCTGCCAGTCTGCCAGGGTATAACCTGAGAGCACTTCCTGTTGCATTGTCAGGTTCATTTCAGTAAAGCTGATAAACTTGTCAGTAAGCATTGCACCCCACAGGAATGCCCCAAAGAAGGTAACTATAAAGGTAACTATCCCGCTGATGATGAAAAACCAGATTGCAGTAAAAAATTTTCCGGTTACAAGTTCCAGACACCTTCTCAGGGTCTCAAATATCTTTGTCCTTTCACATACGGCGATATTATCGATATATATCGATAAGAGAAGTGCCGGAATGCAGATTCCAAGCATTAATCCGGTCAGGGCATAGGTGTCATTTCCATATCCCATGATTGAGAGAGGAATGCTCAATAGTATCACCAGTACAGCGACGAAACCTGATAGAAGGATGAATGGAAGAATGATTGGAAAATATCCGCGCTGAGCAATTGTCAGCAGCATCTTCAGATTTTTTTCATCAGTTTCCAGGTGATAGTTTAAAATGCTCAGAAAAAACGGAAATGCAATTACAGCCAGCATTGCAATCTTTCCTGCAAGGAACAGTCCGCCGGTGAATTCAAGCCAGATAACAAGACTTGCTATGCATCCAGCAAATATGCCGGGTATCCAGACAATAGGTCTGTTAAAAAGGCTTCTTACCGTTTTTCTGATAGTGAGTGGCAAATCAGATGACATCTTCACCGGTCCCGTGGCATTGCAACGATCTCCCTTACCTGAAGATCAAAAAATTTCTGGGTATGGGACGGTCTGATGACGCAGACAGTATCAACTCCACTTGCAGTTCCACCAAGGGCAATGACCTCGTCTGACACCCTTATGGCACCCTGATCAGCTGCAATGAGTGTGCATTCAACAGCCACTTTAAGCCCGATTGCAATGATTTTGCGCAGCGCCTCAGCAACAGCTTCGCTCCTTGATCCCCCTCCTATCTTTGGAGAGGAAGAAAAGGCGCGTTCAAGGCCAGACAGGACATGAGTTCCTGTAATTATTGTCACCCCTTTCTTTCTGAGATCTTCTGCAAGTCCGGCATCAAATTCCCAGACTCCGGGGGTTGAAAATCCGACTACATGGGTCACAATAACAAGATTAAGGGGGATTCCCCTGAGTTCTTCATAAGCCATCCTGGCGGTCTTTCCACTCGTGCTTGGCACGATAATTGTTGATATACCAAGCTCCTGTGCACGCTCAGCACCAATGCGGATAGAATCCCTGGTGTTGGCCTCACCTGGTTTATCAAAATAATACACTTTTTTGGTGCAGTATCCCATACATACCTGTTAGTTCACACTGGGATTTGAGGACCATCTATGATCACCCTTGCATTTGCTGGAAAACCAAACTGTGGCAAATCTACATTATACCGGGCAGCTACCCTTGCTCCGGCGGAAATTGCCAATTATCCGTTCACGACAATTGATGCTAACCGGGGGGTTGCCTATGTACGGGTTCCCTGCCCCTGTACCAGCCTTGCGCACCGGTGCGGTGTCTGCACAGATGGCATCAGGTACATTGCAGTCCACCTGATAGATGTTGCAGGCCTGGTGCCCGAGGCACATACCGGGAAAGGTCTTGGAAACCAGTTCCTTGATCATCTTCGGCAG
>JAQVIE010000003.1 GCA_028695895.1 Methanospirillum sp.
AAACCGAACACCGGTGTCCTTTCCGATACCGGTTGTAGTCTCGAAAACCTGGACGACGACAACTTCGTCTGAGGTATCAAGAACCTGGCCACGCTTTTCTGATCCATCTGCAAGGACAAGATTGACAAGCTCCTGGTATCCTACCGGTTCGGTCTTTTCAACAAATACAAGAGGGCCTGCAACCTGGTTTATTGTCCGATATTCCTTCATTTAAGCCGCCTCCCTGAGATTTGTAAACTCGGATTCCATCGCCTTGACAATGCCTTCTATCTCAGGTTTATACTCTTTGACATACTTTATCTGCGGGAGATCATTCTTGGCTTTAAGACCGGTTATCTGAGAGGTGATAACTCCTGCTTTAAGGGCTGTATATGCCTGGTCAGAGTAGAACTTGATGGCTTTTAGGATATCAAACTGTTTTGTCATGTCACAGAATGTATCAACCGGATCAAATGCGTTCTGCTGAAGGAAGATCTCACGAAGCATACGGGCAACCTCGATGGTCACCTGTTCCTCGTCAGGCAGAGCATCAGAACCGACAAGCTGAACAATCTCCTGAAGTTCGGCTTCTTTCTGGAGCACTTCCATGGCCCAGGACCTAAGCGGGTTCCAATCAGGAGAAACCTCTTCATCATAATACCGGCTTAATGTATCCAGGTACAAAGAGTAGGAGTTTAACCAGTTAATTGCCGGGAAGTGACGCCTCTGAGAGAGTTTTGCGTCAAGGGCCCAGAAACACTTGACAATACGAAGGGTGTTTTGTGTAACTGGTTCAGAGAAGTCTCCACCAGGCGGAGATACTGCACCAATAACAGTAACTGAACCAAAATCCTTGTTTAAGGTGTTCACACCACCTGCACGTTCATAAAACTCTGACAGGCGGGCTGCAAGATATGCAGGGTATCCTTCTTCTCCTGGCATCTCTTCAAGACGGGAAGAAATTTCACGCATGGCTTCTGCCCACCTTGATGTGGAATCTGCCATCAGGGAAACGTCATATCCCATATCACGGAAATACTCCGCAATAGTAATTCCTGTATAAACTGATGCTTCACGGGCAGCCACAGGCATATTAGAGGTATTGGCGATAAGAACCGTCCTCTCCATGAGTGGCTTTCCGGTTTTCGGGTCTTCTAGCTCTGGGAATTCAGTAAGAACTTCCGTCATCTCATTCCCACGTTCTCCACACCCGATATAGACTACTATCTCTGCATCTGACCATTTTGCAAGTGCCTGCTGGGTAACTGTCTTACCTGATCCGAAAGGACCTGGAATTGCAGCAGTTCCGCCTTTTGCAATCGGAAACAGCCCATCAAGAATACGCTGACCGGTTATAAGGGGAATATCCGGGTTGAGTTTTTCAGTTACAGGACGGGGGATACGGACCGGCCATTTATGCATCATGGCAATCTCCGCTCCGTTGTCAAGGGTACAGATGATCTCCTCGATGGTATATGATCCGGATTTGATATCCTTAATCTTTCCACTCTCAACATTTGGGGGGATCATTATCTTGTGAACGATATTGGTCTCCTGGACTTCACCAACGATAGTCCCTGGAAAAACCAGATCACCAGCTTTTACAACTGGTTTGAACTCCCATTTTTTGTCATGTGAAAGACCGGGAGCAGTAACTCCACGTTCAATAAAGTCCCCCATCTTTTCAACCAGTACTTCAAGAGGACGCTGAATACCATCATAAATACTGGTAAGAAGTCCTGGTCCAAGTTCAACTGAAAGTGAAAGACCTGTATTCTCTACCGGTTCACCAGGTTTGATGCCTGAGGTGTCCTCGTAGACCTGGATGATGATGTTTTCACCCTTGATCTTGATGACCTCACCCATCAGCTGCTCATCTCCGACTTTTACCACATCATACATATGTGCGTCGAGATTGACTGCAGTGACGACAGGTCCTGCAATTCTCTTTAAAACCCCTTTGGTTCGATTTACTTCCACAGATCAACACCCACTGATCGTTTTATTCTCTCCCGCATTGACAAACCGCCTTCCTCCTCACCAAGTGTGATAACTGTCGGGTGAACTGAGTTTTCGAGGGTAGTACGGAGTCGTACTGGAATCTTTGCCATATCGCTGCTGTTTAGAACCAGAATTCCGATTGAACTGTTATCTAAAACCCTGTTTACATATTCAACAACTTTTTCTTCAGATTCTGCTGCATAGGTCTTTGTAATTCCGGCCAGTCTGAATCCGAGGATAAATTCACTATTTCCGATTACCGCGATCTCCATGTTAAATCACCAGGTATTTCTCTATGGTCTCGCTTGATAGCCGGGATTCTTTACCTCGGGCGATTGCCAGTAAATTAAATACTTCGTGTTTTTTCTTCTCAAGAAACACCAGGATAGGATGAATTGAGAATGGATTAATCTTTGAAAGTTGCTCCATTCGTTCGAGCTGTGTTCTTGTAAGTTCAGCATCGACTTCCTGTTCAGACTTTTCAGTTCTTAATTCTTCCAATGCAACTTGAATTGATTTACCCTTTATTTTTGATGAAAGGGTATCAATAACTTCATCCCTGCTTGCCATCTGGTTCATATGTTGCAGTTCTTCCGGAGAAAATGTGGCACCGGGTATGAAAAATTTCTTAGCGTCTTCTTCACTCCCGTCTCCTCTCATCCGAAAGAGCGTTTTGATGTTTTTCACATCAATCTCCAGCTGGACAAATTTCAGAAACTGGTCTCCTCCTTTTAATCCCTCTTTTCCTACCTGAAGAAGATCTGCATATAATCGTTTGTAAAGTTCATTCTCAAGTTTGGAAAAAGAACCCACAGAGCAGCCTTCAGTTATTTCAGCCGCAATTATTGGGTACATCTTCCATGATTTGAGTGAATCTGCCACACGTTCACAGCTTTCTTCTTTTAAAATCCTGTCAAGAGTAGTCCGGTCAAGACTGCCGGCAGGGATGAGGACTTCCTTAATTTTCCCTTCTTTCATGCCCTGCATCTTCCCACGAAGGATAGTCAGGACATTATAGATATCCCACCTGCGCAGGTATGCCATGGTAAATTCTTTCAAAGCACCAGGGGCAAGTTCAATGACTTTTTGATATTCTTTTGCCAGGTTCCAGGAAAGAGCTTCTTCAATCAGATCAATACCTTCAAAAGAAGTTCCCAGTTCATCGACCTCTTTTTGATATTCTGTCTCTCCAATCAGACGAATTATCTCAGGTAGACTCATATTGAGCATTCGCTGGTATTCTTCAGAGGCGAGCAGTTTGGCCTTTCTCACCCGCAATCGAGTACTGACATAGATATAGGGTCCCGGGCCACTACTGGTCTGTACCATTTTTATACCTCCCTGTTAATCATCCAAAGAGAGTATCTGATGCTTCTTTTAGCCCTGATTCCCATATCTGACTGAGAAAAGTGCGGTAACTGAAATCAACCTGAAGATTCCCATCTTCTGATTCAACAATAATTCCACCGTCTATATCAATAATCTGACCAAAAGAGAACTCTGAAAATTCACTTTTCGTAAGCACAGCTTTTAAAGCTTTTTCATCACGGGCGCAGCAACTGACTTTTCCTTCCTTGATTTCTTCCTTTGCTTTTTTAAGCAGGGAAGATATCGACTCCTGGTGGAATGATTCAGGCATATCAGAAATTTTTTGAAAAACTTCCTGATACACTTCATCCATAAGTTCCTTTTGTTTATTCAGGAACTCCCGTTTAACGGCAAGATGGCCTGCTGCTTCTTCCTGAGAGATGATATGGGAGGAAAATCTCTCCACTTCATCTTGTGCTGCAACTTTAATCGTTTCTGATTTCTGCTGTGCTATGTTCAGAATTTCAACTTTTTTAGTTTCGGCTTCCTTAAGTATTGTTTCAGATGTGTTCCGCCCTTTTTCTTTGATCTCTGCAATGACTGCTTCCAGTCCCATGTTTTTAGTCCCTCACTCTTACTGGAACATGATAAGAAGTGCCACAACGAGACCAAAGATGACAATGGTTTCAGGAAGTACAGTAAAAACCAGTGCAAGACCAAACATATCCTTGTTTTCTGCAACTGCTCCCACTGCTGCTGAACCAATTGCCATTTCACCAATACCTGAAGCAATGCCTGTCAAACCAACGGCGATACCTGCACCGATTGCTTTCATTCCTGCTGCTGTTGCTGTTGCTACTTCTACTGTCATTAATTCTGCTGCCATAATTATTTCACCTATTATTTTGTTTTAATTTTGTTCAATTAGTCGTCTGACCATTCCAAATGGAGTATATTTCCTTCCTCCACCACGGTAGAATTTTGTGAAAAATTCAACATAATGAAGACGAAGCGGATGTAATCCACCGCCAAGAGCCCCAAGAGCCGTATTTCCGATATGCCCTATGATAAACACAACAATTCCAACAAAGACAAGGACAATACCAAATATCGACAGGGATTTTAACTGTGGACTAATAATCATGTCTATTGCAATATAATTTGTCACCATAGCGATGGCTATAGATGAGAGACCGACTGCAATAAGACGGGTATACGAGAGTACATTACTAATGATTGTCGGAACTTCCATCAGGTCAAGTGGGTTTTCACGTGCAATTAGTAACAGTCCGATTACAGCCAAAATGATTCCGATTATCAATGGTGCATTCATTCCTGCGATTATTGCAGGTGAACCCGTCAAATCCGGCATCAATGGAATCGCTGCAAATGACCATATTGCAATAAGAATTCCCCACATAACCAGCAACCATCCCACATGAGAGAACATCTTCAGTGAACGATGATGTCCGTGGTCCATGACTGCCGAGTTTCGAACTCCCCAGAGTCTTCCCAGAGTGATATGAAAAATACCTATCCAGATGGATAATACCAACAGTTCAGGAATATGTGTAGCATGTTCAGCTGCTGCTGCCATTCCGTGAGTTGTTGCTTCTTCCAGGGCATGCTCTGCAGTTCCTGATCCGCCAATATTAATGTGACGTGATAACCAGAATGGCTGCCATGGAAGAGAAAATCCTAAGAATTCTGAGAATAGTACACCAAAAATAATACTACTGATACTACAGTTCCTCACTATACCTAAAAGCTGGGTTCCTGCTTCACTATCCTTAACAAAGGAACGAAGTCCCAGGGCTACAACAAGGAGCACAAGACCATATCCAATATCTCCCAATATCAATCCAAACATGAATGGATACAGAATTGACATCACAAGTGAAGGATCCAATTCTGTGTATCGCGGACGTGAGTATAAGTCTAAAAATAACTGAGTTGGTTTAGCAATATCAGGATTCTGATATTCAACTGGTGGCATCTCGTTGTAATCTTCAACTTCAAGTTCTGATATGTACACCTTGCCGGCACATACCCTGTCCAGGTTTTCAAAAACCTTAGACACTTTACTGGATGGAACCCATCCGGTTAAAGAAAATGCGTGTTCTGAAGTGGCGAACCGAAGCGGTGCCTCAGCCTGTTCCACACTTCCTGTCAAAAATTCTTCCGAAGACATCAGGAAAAATTCATGCCGGTTTTTGATGGTTTCCATCTGCGCTGAAATTCCTGCAATTTTCTTTTTCAGTTCTTCGATTTTTTGTTCACATTCCTGAATAATCTGGGAAGCAGGTCCCGTTTCCTGAGGAATTTGAATTTTCTGAAATTGGAAATCCAGGAGTTCTTTCTCTGCTGTTGAAACATCTGAGTTTTTCACAACCAGGATTGTTAAATTCGCGGTTTTTGATGAGCTTTCCCATTTTTCATGGGGAACTGACACATTGACCGGCTCTTTTGCATATCCGGCTATGAAACTGATGGTATCAAAACCTCGCAGAAGTTCCAATGGCGCAGGTGTATCAGTAAAAGGTCGCAGTGAATCAATTTTTTGTTCATACTCTTTAGTTTCGGACTCCAGCTTGTTCCTGCTTGCAAGAAGTTTCTCAACTTCTTCGGCAATATCAGGAAGATCCTCTTCAATCCGCCGTTTAAGTTCAAGAATTGATGAACGTTCTGAATCACTTACAGTGTCTTTACTGATACCAAATGCACTGGCAATTGATCGTATTTTCACAAGTGCCGCGGATGACACATCGGCCCCGGCAAGAGGCATACCAATCCTGAATCCTTCCCATTCATCATCTTCTTTCTCAATGTAATCATCGATATGGAAGATGTTCATTTGGTAAAGTTCAGTTATGACTGGCTCGAGTTGTTGCTTGGATGCGACGATGAGCAGTCTGCTCATTGACTCAGGATGAAACATGGAGTTGCTCCCGGAATCGTGACACGAGCAGGTCTACCGCTTTTGGCAGGTTTTGCCGCCCCTTGTTTTCCAGAGCCATTACTTCAGCCTTTCCGTCACTGATAATCCGCTGATATCTGTTATCAGCTTCTCTCCGTGCATCTGCAATCCGCTGTTTTTTGAACTCTTCAGCATCTACATGAGCCTGTTTAATCATATTGTCTGCCTCAAGTTCGGCACTGGTAGTAATTGTTTTGCGCTTATCCTGTGCCTCTGAAATCATCTTTTTGTAGTCTTCTTCTGCAAGTCTGATATCCTTCAAGACCTCAATTTTCATCCAACCCTCCTCTCATTGATGGTACATTACTAAAGTGGACAGTCATGAGTATATTTGTTATTGTTTTAATCCCGAATGAGAAACAGGATTTATTTGGAATTTATATCTCCGTAAATAAAAATAATACAGGCAAAGTCAGTTCAACAAAAATTAATAGTGTTCAATGATGAGATAATGTGGAAGAATAATATAGGGGTAGAGGTATGGAATTATCATCAGAGGTCTCTTCAATTATTAAACAGATAAGGAATGGAAAGTTTGATGCCAGGATTTCTCCCTCTGCCCTCACTGACGGAACCGGTTCTCTTGCAGATCTGATTAATGAAATGCTGGATCTCTGTCAGAATGAGATATTAACAGTCACCAAAGATTGTGAGATAAGGGTCAGTGAATGCGAAGAATCATTAACCTATGCAACCGGGTCAATCAATGAAATTGTTTATGCGATGGCTCAGCTGGCTGATGGTGATATTACAAATAAAGTCCAATTTTCCCAGGAATGTAAAAATTCTGCCCTTAATAAATCGTTCCATGATATAGAGGAGGCACACAGTAAATTAATCACATCATTGCAGAACCTGCATGTAAATATTTCCCAGGCGACAAAAAACATGGAGGAAGGAAAGCTCGATGTCCAAATTGAATCATCTCATCATGCAGGGATATACAAGGAAATCATTTCAGATGTTGATGTTCTTATCCGTTCATTCATATGTCCGGTTAATGAGACCATTCGGGTTTTATCAGGGTATGCTTCTTATGATTTTTCTGCAAGATTTGAAGATTCAGTTAGTACCAGTGGTGAATGGGAAAAGTTAAAAAAATCTCTTAATGCTATTGGAAACCATGTTCATGATGCTCTCAGGGGGATTAATAACCAGGTAGTGGAGTTATCTGTAAATATTGAACAGGCCAATGCCAGTGTACAGGAAGTAGCTAACAGTTCTCAACAAATTGCCAGAAATTCTAATGCCGTATCTGAAAATACTGAGCAGGGTGATGCGGGAGTAAGACAGGTTCTTCGTGCTATGGAAGACCTGTCAGTGACTGTGGGTGATGTCTCGCAAAAGGCTGAGTCAGTATCACGGCTGGCTCTTGAAGGGACCGAAATGGCACAGGAAGGTTCAGACTTTGCGAAAAAAGCTGAACATGGAATGGGCCTTATTATTTCCAGTGCTGAAGAAGCTGATCATCTCATTGGAGAGATACAAGGTGAGATGAAGAAGATAAATGAGATAGTCCGGTTGATTACAGATATTGCAAATCAGACCAATCTCCTGGCCCTGAACGCTGCAATAGAAGCTGCACGTGCTGGTGAGATGGGAAGAGGGTTTGCAGTTGTTGCTTCAGAAGTAAAGGCTCTTGCTCTTGAGTCCCGTCAGTCAGCTGAGAAGATTACTGATATGATAAACAATCTTCAAAAACAATCCCAGAAAGCAGCAGGTGCAGTAAATGGTGCAACAGTTGCAGTCCGTGATGGAAATATCCTTTTATCAGATACTCTTTCAGTCTTTGGTAAGCTTGCCGGTTCTGTGGAAGAGATATCGATGAATATTGAACAGGTTGCAAGTATGAATGAAGAGCAGGCAGCTGCTGTTGAAGAAATTACAAGTAGTATGTATGAAGTATCTGAGATGTTGAAAGATACTGCAAAAGAAGCTGTAGACTCTGCCACAGCAACAGGCGAAGCCTCTGCATCTGTTGTCCAGCTTAAAACAATTGTGGATAAGGTTGCTGACATAGTTGATCAGATCTCAGGTTCGATGGAAAAATTCACGTTCTGATTCATCGCGCAGATTAACCTTGTTAAATATGAGCATTCCTCTTTTTTCCAATTCCGGTTTCATCAGAATTTTTCTCTGGTATTTAGGATCCTTTTATATCCTTTCTTATATATCTATTATTAACTGAATTGTTCCATGGGATGTGGGGGACTGTATGGATTTAGCTGAATCCATTTTAAATGAACTGGTGACACTTCAAAAGAAAAATGAAGAACTATTAAGAATAGTCAGCAAGCTTGAGCACGAATCTGACATAATTATCAGGCAGTTTGAAGATAAAATTTCTGATTTACATAAAAATCTTAAAAAAGCTCATGATCAATCTTTAAAATCTGAAAAAAAATATGAAATACTCTTTCGCGAGAAAGAAAGAGAGCAGGAGTCTTTTGAAAAAGATAAAAAAGAACTGGAAGAGGACTATTCCTGCCGAATACATGAATTAGAAACAACTATTGATCAGAATACATCAGTAATTCAGAAAAAAGATGATAAAATACAGACTCTTACTGACCAGATAAAGAATCTTAAGAGATCTGCAGCTCTTCATATGGAAGATTATTCATCAAGGATAGAAGAACTGACAAATCAGCAAAAATATGAAAATACCAGGTATACAACAAAAATTGAAGGTCTTCACCAGGAATATCAGGCAACAATCTCTCAAATCCAGGAAGAGATAACAAGAAAGGAGAAGGAACTCCGGGCCCTGGCCAGTGATCTTAAAAACAGGATTGCGGTTGAAAAAAAAGTAAAAAAAGAACGTGAACAGGAAAAAACAGAATATGATGCCAGAATCTCTGAATATCAAAACCTGCTTGATAAAACCAGAGATGATTATGTAAAGCTTCAGTCTTCTTCAAATGAAGAGATATCAAAATCAACGAAAAAAATTCAGGATCTGATAATTGATCTTAAAGACCTGGAAAAAGAAAAAAGTGATAAAGAATTCGAACTGACCAAAAAACTTAAATTTTTTGAAGAAGAAATTGCAAATTTACAGGAAAGGTCAATAATTGATTTGAAATCAATCGAAGAACTGACAGATGAAAATAAAAAGCTTGTTAAACAATCAGAAAAACTTCATGCTGATATTGCCTTAAAAGAACAAGAGGTAGAACAGGAGATACAGGATCTGTCCCTGACAATTTCAGCTCTTAAATCAGAGATAGAAGAAGCCGGTTCTAAGTTTGAAAGTGAATTGTCATTAAAAGATCAGGAACTGATGATGAAAAATGCCCTTCTATCAGAGTTAAATAATGATTTGAAGGATTTGGAAGAGAAACACCTTGCTGATGAAAAAGCGTATATAAAATCAGTTCAGTCATTCACCGATAAAATTGGAGATCTTAAGAACCAGCTTGATGTTCGTGAAACATCCTACAAAGAAGAGATTTCCAGGTTGTCTGGTCAAATCGAGGAGACATCACATGATCTTGAGGATATGATTCATTTAAAAACTCAGCGCGAACAGGAATTCAAAGATGAAATCGCTCATCTGCATGGGGAATTTGTCAGGAGAAAAGAAGAATGGAAAACAGAGCTTGAATCCGTTGCCAGGGAAATTGTTGAAAAAGATAGGCATATCACACTTATCAGTGGGAATAACGAGGCACTCCGTGCAGAATTGGAACGTGTGAGAACCCGCTTTCTCATGCTTGAAAAGACCATCCGAGAGGATAAAGAAGAGCCGGTCCATGCCTTATACCGGCAGATACAGGTTCTCTCAACAAAGCTTGCTGAAAAAGAATCTGAAAAATCCGTGCTTTCTTCCAGAATTATACGCCTTGATACTGAAAATACCCGCCTTGCCCAGCTTCTGGCTGCTGTTGGTTCATCGGCTGACTCAGATACAGACGGGGAAGTTATGAAAAAAGGAGTAAACACAGATTCTCCTGCATTAGTCAGATCAGAAATCTCCACGTACCTTGCAAATCTTGATGATCCATTGCATGCCATGGAAGCAGCAGTATTAATTCTCAGATCCGGTCCACAGGTTACTGATATCCTTATACCCCTGCTATACCAGGGTTCTCAGAATCGTCGGGCATGGATTGCTGCATTATTATATGAACTCAATGATCCCCGTACAACAAAGCCATTGTCCGATCTTCTTGAAACCTCAGAAACAGGATTAAGGGAGTTAATCTGGGACATAAGACTTCGGTTCAGGGAGTGGAAACGTGCTGAAAGCTCATCATCGGCTGTTCTGTAAAAATGTTATTTTTCGTTTAAAACATGAAATTAAAGGCGATTAGCGCTCCAATGATAAGTACACAACTGTGTTTTACTCCTGCTTTTATTGAGGACTCACCCATCAGTCCTGCCATCAGTCCTGAGCATAATCCCTGGACAAGGCATATATGATAGAGCAGGCGATTTATCGTGATAAGGGAGGTGGATCCAAGATTTGCCAGTGGTCCTGCCATTGAAAGTCCCTCCTTACTTTGTTCTGCAAGAACAGTAAGAAACTGGGTTGAAATCACTCCAATAACAAAGATAAAAACGAAGAATGACATGTAGACAATCGCTGTATATATAAACATCTCTGAAAACCTCTCACGTCTAAGATTTTCTGACATTCGTGCGTCATTTGCCGCAATCCGGAGGAGTGAAGAGATAGAACTGCTCATGGTTGAAGCACGGGTAATCAGGGTGACTGTTCTTGCAATCAACGGAGTCTTCACCCGGTGTTCAAACCGTATCAGGGCGTCTGAAAAATTTGCTCCCCATTCAATATCCCGGTGAATCCTGCTGATCTCATAACCAAGAGTTCCCAGATTAGCCCTTGCAATTACAGCAATTGACTGGGTCAGGGTAATTCCAACCTCATTAATACCTGCCATCCGGTCAAGAAAATCAGGAATCATCGCTTCAAGAGAACGAATTTTCTGATTCCATATGGTGTAAAATATTGCAAAAGGAATAAGTGTGATGAGAAGAGCAATCATCAGTTGGTCATCGACATAATTGATGTTATCTTCAAGTGTTCCAGCAGGAATCGTAATAAAAATATAAATAACATATGCCAGGGTAACAGGTACACTGAAATAGAATGACCGTTCTGGTTTTTGAATAAATCCCTGGACTGGGTTGGCAAGCCATCTTTTTAAAGGCTTAATCTTTTCAAACCTTGCAAGAGCAGTAAAGAGATGTTCTTCGTCTCTTCCTTCTTTAATCCTTACATCTGAATACTCGTTTAACCATTTTGCAGATACATACCTGATAACATTTTCATCTTTGATAGAAATAGTGTCTATCATCAGGATAAAAATGGTAGCACCAATAGGAAGAACTGCATATCCGATAAGTGACAATTCAAGGATGGCAGATGAACCCATCATCCCCATAACCACAAGAATTACGATGAGAAAAAGTGGTCCTGCTATGAACGTTGTAACATATATCTCGGCAACAAGGCCAAGAAACTGAAGAAACTGTTTTTGTTCAAACTTTGCCTCCTCCTGAAGAATATAAACCCTATCCTGCAGAAATTGTGTAAGATTTCCTCCACTTTCAACAGTTGAGATTAAATCCTGTAAAAAATTCTTGAGTTTTTTACTTGGGGTGGTCTCACTCAGGTGTTTTAAGGCGTTAATGACGTCATATCCAAAAAAGTCTGCATCCCGTACAGCCAGCCTGAACTCCAAGGCTACTTCTCCGTAAATTACAGACATTTCTGAGAGGGATCGTAATATTGTGATAATTTCCGCCCCTCCTTTTCTCATGGCGTACATGTACGAGACAGCATTTGGAAGTCCAATAGTAATTTTCGTCTCCCTTGAATTTTTTGCAAGGGAAGGATACATTATTAATCCCCAGAATCCTAAAATGGCACCAATAAAAAACAGGATGATACCAAGAAGAATTTGGACAATAATGATAATGGGCAGTCCTCCAGTACCCGGATCAAATGCGATATTCAGGACATTATATAACTCAGGTTTTAATCCAAAGTCAAGAGAGAATAATGCAAAACCAATAATAATGCCAATTAAACCAAAAAGAATCCCTGTTCCAATACCTGCCAGAATCGCACGCTTCAGGTATTGTTCCAGGGTAAGACCCGATCTTATCCCGATTAAATCAATGTGGAGATCATGATATTTCTCCGGATTTTTGTATACCAACCAGTTTACTAACCATGCGGGAATCATGCTATCAGTTCTGCAAGATCATCGAGATTTCCGATAACGTTATTTTTATCTATATAATATGCCTGGATAATCTTGGTAAAACTGACATAGTCCCTGATATTTTGATCCTTAATAGATTGCAAAACCTGTTTTCTTCTGTCCATTTCTTCAACCATCATTTCGGGTCCCCAGCCATGAAATGCAGCAATGTCACCAAGAACCTGTGATCTGCCAGTATAGCTAAAGTCATCGGCTACAGGATCATATTCGAATACAGTGTTGACCATGATATTTCCAGTAGCAGGATCAATTCCTGCAATCTCCACTACCTCATCACATCTACGGACTCTGTCAGGACCAATCTGTATCTGTTTTTGAATACTCATGATGTTAAGCGCCTGAAGCATGTTACGTGGTACATTCAGGGGTTCATTCTCCAGACGGTGAATTGCTGCGTCAACACTTCCGGCATGCATAGTAGAGAAGGTGGTATGCCCTGTATTCATCGCCTGGAACAATGTCTGGGCTTCATGTCCTCTGACCTCTCCAACCAGAATATACTCAGGTCGCTGGCGCATTGCAGCTTTTAACAGCATGAACATGTCAACATGTGCCCCCCCTCCTTCGGCTACAAGTTCCCTTGTCACACTTGCTATCCAGTTTTCGTGAAACAGGGTAACTTCCCTGGTATCTTCTATTGAAATTACTTTTGCCAGTGGAGGAATGAATAATGATACAGCATTTAATGAGGTTGTTTTTCCTGAAGCTGTCCCGCCTATGAAGACAAGACTCATGTTGTTCTCGATTGAAAGCCAGAAGTAAACCAGCATTTCAACGTTAAACGTGTGAAGATCCATCAGATCAACCGGTGTGAATGGTGTTTCACGGAATTTTCTGATTGTAAATGATGTGCCACGGGATGTTACTTCAGTCCCGAATGTCAACTGCAGGCGCGAACCTTCCGGCATCGTAGCGTCGATGATAGGGTTTGCAGAAGAGACATGTTTCCCTGACCGCTGGGCAAGGGTGATTGCAAGTGAGATTAAAGAATTTGTATCAAAGGAGATATTTGTCTTGATGTTCTGTTCTTTCCGGTGGAAAAGAAAGATGGGGACATTGTCTCCGTCACAAGAAATATCTTCAATCAGGGGGTCGTTCATCAGGGCATCTATTCGTCCCCATCCCAGGTAATTTCGAAGAAGATAATATTCAATTTTAAATAGTGAATCTTTTTCGAGTTGCAATCCGTAATAATCAATAAGATAAGTGACCTTTGATATCAGTAGTTTTTTTCTGTCTATACCCAGTTCTTCGTCGGTGAGAATGAGCACATCACGAAGATCTTCATGGATGCGCTCAAGAAGCTCGTACTCAAATGGCGTTAGTTCAGGCTCAAAAAGAAGATATTCTCTCAGTTTTGATTTAACATTATGAGCAATGACTACTTTTGCAAGACCTCGTTCCACCCAGTATTCATGCTTTGCCTCATATGGGAGATCTAATTTTATATCCAAAAGGCTGCCGTGTTTTTCGAAGTTATATTCTTCAAATCCTCTTTTATGAGTCAGACTTAGTTTTTTCAGGAGTTTTCGTTCATAGCCTGATTCAGAACTCTCTTTATCAGTTTTAAAAGTTTCTTCAAGGTCTTTTTCAACAACGGTGATTTTATCTTCCCTGTTTATTAATGGAAGTCTGATTCTTGTTATTCCGTCCTTTTTTTCAGTTTCATTTTCCCGCTTTACAAGATCAATATGAGGTACTATTTTTTCTCCAGGTTCTTTCCGACCTGGTTTTCCAATATTTTTTTTCAGTTTATCTGATATAAGAGAAGGGGATTTTTTTTTACCAATGTTTATACTTGGAACTTTAATTTTTATTGCATGACGCTTCTTATTCTGACTTTCTTTAATATTATCTGTATTTGAATCCCCCATTTATATTCCACCAGTGTTTGTTCGCTATTGGCTCCCCCCGCCACCAGCTTAATTACTATATGATATCAAAACATAAAAATGATACAATGAACGATAATGAGAAAAGTTACAGTTCTATCAACAACATTTTATAATGTGAACAATCTTAACTCCATCAGGGCTATTATCCTGATACAATCCAAAGACTTAATTTGTTATTGCAGTTGAAATACAGGTAACCGGATCTTCGAATGATGACAAGTACTGAAATTGAACAACATATGCCAACCGGATTATCATCCCTTGATCCGGTTTTTGACGGGGGCATCCCTCCTGGTTCTGTAGTGCTTTTAAAAGGGGATATCGGTTCAGGCAAGGTTGAATTTGCATATACCTCGATGATTCACCTCTCTTATCTCATGAATCATGAACCTAAAGATAAGAAAACACTCATTCCAAAGGAAATACGATATATCACGGTAACAAAAAGGAAAGAATCAATTCTTAATGAGATCTCGATGTCATTTCATGAAGATCTATTATCATATATTGGCAATATTATGTTTGGTGATTTATCTGATATTTATTTTGATACCAGTCTTGTTCCGATTACCTGGTACTCAGAGTATGATGACATTATCGAACGAATGACAGCGCGCCGAAAAATTCGTGACAACCTCCTCACCACTCTTTCATTCACGCTTAATGAAGTTCCAGAAAAAAGCCTGGTGATCATAGATTCATTAACTGAGATTGCAACCCAGTATATTGCGGCAGGAAAATGGCCAGACCTTTCCGCATATTTAAGGGGCATGCAACGTGTCGCAAAAAAATGGAACACCTCCTTTTACCTTATTTTGACAAAGGGGATCCTTAACCAGTACCAGGAGATCGAAGTTGCTGATGCCATGGACGCCGTTATCCACTTCAAGTGGGAAGAGTCTTCAAGTGCAAAGAGGCAACGCGTTCTTTACATAGAAAAATTCAGGGGGGTTATGATTCATCTTGAAGATCGTGATCTTGTTAAATTTGCTGTAAAAATTACTCCTGAACGGGGGTTTGAAGTGAGTAATATCAGGGTTGTTATATGAGAATTCCATTAATGAGCATTCCCCGGTTTGGGTTTGGAATTAAAGGGCTTGATGAGATGCTCTCCGGTGGCCTGATAGAAGGGACTGTTTCCTCAATTATTGGAGCATACGGAACAGGAAAAACAAACTTTGCTCAATATTATATCTGGCAGGGCCTTATTCAGGGTCAGAGTGCATTATATATTACTCTTGAAGAAAGAACTTCCAGAATTCTTGGATACATGGAAAACAAGGGTTGGGATGTCTCTCAATATCTGGGTTCAACATTTACCATCATAAATCTTGATCCTTCGGATTTCAATCTTGCAATTAATAGTGTCAAAAATGAACTTCCCACCCTGATTAAAAAGACTGGTGCACACAGGGTCGTTATTGATCCGGTTTCGCTGTTTGAAGACTTATTTAACGACGATGCAACCCGCAGACGCGAAATGATGCGTTTTCTGGAAAGCCTTCGTGACCTCAACTGCACATCTCTTCTTATAAGTGAAGCAGATAAAAACAATATATTTGCGAGTAAGTATAACCTGATTGAATATCTGAGTGATACGGTTATCCTTTTAAAATACGCACGTGGAGAAGATGCATTTGACGTACATCTTGCTGTTGAGGTTGTAAAAATGCGTATGTCTCAGCATTCAAGAGAGGTAAAACCATTTGAAATCCATCAGGATTCTGTGACTGTATACACCGAAGCAACTGTATTTTAAATATGCGTGTCTGCTGGAGAAAAATTCCAAGTCAGAGAAATAGCATGGCCTGCCTGTATGCTGCATGCCAGCAGGCAGGGTATACTCTCGATTTTGTAAGCAGTCCTGAAAAAGATATAACCCTTTATAGCTTGAACTCCATCACCGGCCCCTCACTTTTCCCTGAAATAAAATCTGCAGATGCAATTACTATTGTAGGTGGTCCTCATGCCTGCGCACGATGGAATGAGCTAACTTCCATTGCTGACTATGTAGTGGTTGGAGAAGGGGAATTTACTGTGCCCAGGTTACTACAAAGCATCGAAAAGGGACTTTCCCCTCCTCCTGGTGTTGCAACTGATACAATCTTTCAACAAATGGATCATACGATTTTACTGGATGGGAATCCTAGCTTTGGTGAGTATAAAGGATACATTGAAATTTCCAGGGGATGCCCCTTTGGATGCACATATTGCCAGACCCCCAGGATTTTTGGTCGTTTTATCAGGCACCGGAGTATTGAATCGATAGTACGTCATGCTAATTCATTTCATGATATCAGGTTTTTAAGTCCGAATGCCCTTGCCTATGGAACAGATGGTATTCATCCGGATACCAGGCATGTAAGGTCATTACTTCGTGAACTGGCAAAACTGCCTGACAAAGACATCTTTCTTGGAACATTTCCAGGTGAGATAAGGCCTGAGTTTGTGTCAGAGGAGGCTGTGAATCTTATCGCCAGGTACTGTTCCAATACGAAGATTCACATTGGTGCCCAGTCAGGAGCAGAAAGCACACTAAAGAAGATACGAAGGGGACACACCTTGTCTGATGTATGGAATGCGATTGATCATTGTATTGATGCGGGTTTTACCCCGGTTATAGACATAATTGTAGGTTTTCCTGATGAAACGGATGAAGAATTGCTTGATACGGTTTCATTTTGCCGTGAAGTATCAGGGATCGGGTATGTGCATGCCCATCGCTTTTTTTCACTTCCTGGAACCCCTCTTGAGGGCCGTGGATCCCGTGACCTGATCCCTGAGGTGATATCAGCCCTTGGATCACTGGCATTATCTGGCAGATTGACAGGATCATGGAACAACCCTGAGATAAGGTTTTTTAGCAAAGTTCCCAAGTAATAACGTATGTTGAAAGCGCTCCTGCTTGCAGATCTGCACGGAGAATATGGGATGCTTGAATCCTTCATTGAACTGGCGCCCGATGTTGTCTTCATCGCAGGGGATATCACCAATATGGGAACTGCAAAGGATGTTGAGACCTGTTTTTCCCGGATCGATGTCCCGAGTTTTTCGGTTCCTGGAAATTGTGATCCTAAGGAGGTTGTTGATGCTCTTGAACAGAGTAACAGTGTTAATCTCCATGGTTCGTATATGAACCTGGGCCGGATATCTCTGGTTGGGATTGGTGGATCCAACCCTACACCATTTGAAACTCCATTTGAAATGACAGATAAACAGATAGATGATCTGATGAAAATTTCTGTAGGGCGGATGCAGAAGAGTATTCACAATGTCCTAATCAGTCATGCACCCCCATTTGGATTTCTGGATGAGATTGGAGGCAACCATGTTGGTAGTGCCAGCATTTTGAAGTACATTGACCAGTTTGATCTTGTCTGCTGTGCTCATGTTCATGAACAGCGTGGAATTGTTGAAGAACGCGGTATAAAAATTGTCAACCCTGGCCCGGCTGCAATGGGTAACTGCGCCATGATTCACTTTGGTGAAGAAGCAAAAGACATTGAAATAAAATTAATCAATGTTTAGAAAGGAGAAGTTCTAAGTAGGAGATGCTGATACGCTCTCCAATAACTCCCAATTTTTCTGCCAGTTCATCGACTCTTTTCGCAGCATTTTCTGCATTATTTTCTGTTACCAGTTCAATCTCCACGTATTCTCCCAGATGATCTACATTATCAAGTGCGATAGAATAGTCCTGGTATGTATAATATTCACGTAATTTTCGCACATTTGCAACAGGTCTGAATCCAAGGTTTTTTAATATTGTGTCAAAGATTTCTGCATCATCAAGCAGGACATTGCTTTCTTCCCTTATCTTTGAACCCATCAGAGTATTTTTTGGTCCTTTATAGGTCAGAATGGTTTTTTCACCCGCTTTTCGCACCCTTAATGCTTCATCTGTCCTGGCAAAATCACGATGAGGGGCATTATAATAGAGATCTTCTTCAACAACAGTTTCTGAGTGTTTTCCCCCAATGGAAAGAATTCGTTTTTTAATTTCTTCTATGTTGGAAACTCTGACTTTTATCTCAATTTCAAGCATATACACTATCCTTTATCTATCTTGTTTGCCACTTACTTAAGGAATCAGGAATGCCAATACAAGAAGGTGACTTTATCCGGTTGAACTATACCGGGTATGCAAATGGTATACTCTTTGACACAACAGTTGAACAGAAAGCCCGCGAGGCTGGTGTCTTTGAAGAAGAGAAGAGCTATCAACCCAAGGTGATATGTGTCGGAAAGCAGCAGATTATCCTTGGGTTAGATGAGGCAATAATCGGAAAAGAACCAGGTTTTGAAGAAACTCTGGAAGTTCCCCCTAAAAAAGCATTTGGAGAACATGAACAGGAACTTCTTCGTTCATTTGAAAAAAAGTCATTTTCAAAAAAGCCTGAACGCGGAATGCAGGTTTCTATTCCTGATGAAGGAAAAGGGACTGTTGTTAATGTAATTGGAAACCGGGTCATTGTTGATTTTAACCACCCGCTTGCCGGTCAGACTCTGACATATACCTATCATATTGAAGGGATTGTAGAGGGCGCGACAGAAAAGATTACAGGTCTTATCAGGCTTTACTCAGGGTATGACATGGAAGTTACCCTGGAAGGATCAACTGCACTTATTAAACTGCCTCCGGGTATTTACTATGCAAGTCGAACCTGGCTGAATATGAAACCCTATGTTACAAACTCAATCTTTGATAATGTAGAAGAAATTGAAGAAATCAAATATATTGAGAATTATATAAAGACAAAAAACGAGTCTGAAGAGTAATTTTCAGATGATTGCAGCTTTCAGGATGACAACATCTTCTTTTGGTTTGTCATGCCTGTCTCTTTTTACCTTTGATATTGCATCAACAATGTCCATACCTTCAATTACTCTTCCGAATACCGGGTGTTTTGGATCAAGGTAGTTATTGTTGACAACATTTATGAAGAACTGACTGCCGCCTGTGTTCGGGCCACAGTTCGCCATTGAAAGGGTACCGCGTTCATTACTATTTTTTTTCCCAAATTCATCCTTTATGTTATACCCAGGGCCTCCTGTTCCTCTTCCTTCCGGGCATCCTGTCTGAACCATGAATCCATCGATGACCCGGTGAAAGATGATCCCGTCATAAAAACCTGTTTCAACGAGTTTTTTAAAATTTCCTGCTGTAATGGGCTTGTCTTCATCAAGTTCGATAAGAATTTCGCCCATGGATGTCGTCATTTTCACACGTACTGGCTCTGTCATATAGTACATATGGTATGTTTTTATTGAAAATTACTTTCCCCTGACAGAGTTGTAAAAAGTCTGGCAGGATATGATCAATATGAACAGAAGGTGGATTTACAGAGAAAAATATGAATATATTTATAATATGTGAAGAATATGATCTTCTATATATTGCGAGCAGGTTCTGACTGATAAGTTTCAGGTAACTAATGACGTCTGGTGCTTACCTGAAAATTTACAGTACCTGCTTATCCACGTGGGGAGTGTTTAAGTTATGCATGAAAGGCCATTGTACTATGTGTTTGCCCTTTTTGTGGCATTGTTGATGGTAAACCTGGTAAGTACGGTT
>JAQVIE010000134.1 GCA_028695895.1 Methanospirillum sp.
AGTTACCGGCATGAACTATGACCAGTTCACCAGGTCCATCCTTCTTGCCCAGGGAGGATTTGCCGCATTCCTTCAGGCAGGCGCTGATGAACGTGCACCAATACTTGAGCAGATTACCGGAACAGATATCTATTCAAGGTTGTCAATAAAAGTCCATGAGAGATATTCCATTGAACGGGAAAAACTTGATCAGATAAACCGGGAATGTGACCTTATACCAATTTTATCCCCAGAAGAAAAGGAGAATATTGAGCAGCAGATACAGGAGTTCCAAAAGACTGTCGCCGAAAAAGACGGAGAGATCGCCCGGAATACTGGAGCTGTCCGGTGGATAGAGACGGTTGAAAAACTCCGAGGTGAGGTAGAAGGCTTTGAAACCGATATTCGTCACATCGAAGAGAAAAAAGCTGCCTTTGAGCCTTCCAGGCAGGCCCTCCTTTCAGCCCGAAAAGCAGCTTCACTCCAGAGATTGTATACTCCGCTTGAATTGAAACGGGAAACACTTCAAAAAGATGTGGGGCAGCAAGAGCAGACAGTCCGTGACAGAGATCTCCTACTTGCTTCGCTTCCCGACTTTGAGAGTTCAGTACTTATTGCAAAAACCGCTATGGAACAGGCAGAACGGGAACGGGAAGATGGAAATAGACTTATTCAGAGCATCCGACTCCTTGATAAGGAAATTAGTGAAAAGGGTGCTGAAGTTTTTGAGAATAAAGAGGAATTAAAAAAACTACAGGATGTTCTGGCAGAATATAAAGGCGATCAGGAAGGAGTAGAAAAGAAACAGCAGGCGATCGTAAAAGAAAAAAGTGATGCTGCCCGTTATATTGATCAAAATGCAGGAGATGCAGCCATTCGGGATATGTATTCAGGAATTGAGCAGAAAGCCAACCAGATCTGTCAGGAACTTGATACCATCCGGGAAAAAGAAACAGAATGTATCGGACAGAAAAAAGTGCTTTTGAAGAAAGAACAGGAGACGGCTGATTTTAAAAAGAAGTTGGAGATACAGAAAAAAGCATTGCAGGAACTGGAAGATCAGCAAAAAAACCATGAAAAGGAACTCGAAAAACTTATTTCAGGGACCACTCTTTCCGATCTGCGACAGAGCCGCGATGAAAACAGGATAAAGGTTGATCATCTGAACCGGCTGAGTGATATATCGGCCGAAATAAGAGAAGTATCAGGAAAAAAAGAAGAGTTTGCTCTGAAACTGGATGACCTCACCCATTACCTGCAGACATCGGGATATGAGAGAGAATGCATTGAGTCAGATATCAGACAACACGAAGAGCTTCTTGCAGCAAAACGGACGGCTGCTTTTTTTGCTACGAAAGTCAGGGATCTAACAACAGAGAGAAGTCAGCTCATAAACGGAGAACCCTGCCCACTTTGTGGTTCCATTCATCATCCGTTTGTTACCGGGAAGGAGATTGAGCCGGATGAGATCATCAGTGATTTTGTAGAACAAGAGAAGAAAATTAGGGATTTTACCTTGCAACTGACTACCCTTACGGCAATAATAGCTGAAAAAAGAAGTGAATTTATAAGATGCAATAAAGATATCACCGAATATGAAACAAAACTGAATAAACTGCATCTTGAATGGAGAGAAGGGGCTGACGCCCAGGGTATAAATCCTGAAACTGATGATACAAGCTTTGAATCTTACAAAAAAGCTGCTACATCAGAATTTGGGGTTTTAGAGACAACACTCCGGAGTGCAGAACAATATGACGAAATAATAAGAAAATCAGCTCTTCGTATCAATTCAGACCGGGCAACAGTGACTTCCCTTGAGAAAACCTACAGTGAGAAGGATTTTGAGATAACATCCGGGCAAAGAGAAATTGAGCAGCAACGAGAACATATTAATTCATCAGACAAGAGAGTAACGAACAGTTTTAATGAACTCAAGCCAATTCTGGCTAATATCGGGTGTTCCATCGATCGGGAAACCAACATTACAGCATTCCTTTTAACCCTGAAAAATCGTCAGAAAAAATACCAGGAACAGGAAGACCGGGTTAAGATCTGCGATGAGCAGCTTCGGGAAGTAGATAAACAGATAAGTGGTCTTTTAGGGCAGATATCTGAAAAAAATGATGAAATAGCAAGAAAGAATGAAGCAATAAAGGTGAAAGAAATCAGCCTGCTGGCCCTGAAAGATGAACGAATACAAAAATTTGGAGAGAAAGATACAGAAAATGAAGAGAAACGCCTGACTGAGGAGATTAAAAAAGCCAGCGAGATTCTCGGGACCAAAGAGAAAGCGAAAACTGAAGTTTTCACACAGTTGGAGTCATTAAAGAGCCTTAATTTAGATCTTGAGAAACGAATCACTGCAACACAAAATGACATCCGTGTAGATCTTGAAGAATTTCTATTACAAATCAGGCAGGCCGGGTTTGCTGATGAAGAAACATATAAATCTGCATTGATGAAACAGGAGGAAATATCGCGGCTGGAAAAGATATGGGAGGATATCAGAACCGAAGAGACAAGAATCTGTGAGCGGAGAACATCTGCACAAATCAGATTTGAAGAAGAACAAAAGAAAAACCTCACAACAAAACCTGCCCAGGAACTAAAAGAAGAGCTGGAGTCATATCAGGAACTAAAAGACCGGTGCATAGCAGACATTGGAAAAAACCAGGAGAAGATATTCCAGCATGAAAATCAGACACGGCTCCTTGGTGAAAAGATTGCCATCCGGGATACACGGAGACGTGAGGTGGATAAATGGCGCCGGCTTTATGAACTCATCGGGTCAGCTGACGGGAAAAAGTTCAGGGTCTTTGCACAGGGGCTTACCTTTTGCATTCTTCTTAGCCATGCAAACCAACATTTAAAACGGATGACTGACCGGTACATCCTTATTCAGGACAAGGAACTCCCGCTTGACATGCAGGTTATCGATACCTGGCAGGGAGGTGTTTCAAGGTCAGTAAAGAACCTCTCCGGAGGGGAGATATTCATGGTCAGTCTTGCCCTTGCCCTTGGTCTTTCAGGGATGGCAAGTCAGAATGTCAGGGTTGATTCTCTCTTCCTTGATGAAGGATTTGGAACACTTGATGACGAAGCACTTGAAACTGCTCTTTGCACATTGTCAGGCCTTGAGCAGGAAGGAAAACTCATCGGTGTAATATCACATGTTCCGGCATTGAAAGAGAGGATACCGGTCAGGATATTGATAGAGAAAGGAACAAGCGGAAGGAGTAAGATAATTCTTCCAAATATTTCCTGATGTTTTGGTTCACAACAAGAACCTTATCCTTCAGTAACTTTTTTTCCAAAATATCCAGCCAATTCAGTCCCTCCTAATACCTGGAAGTAAACAAGGACACCAAGAAGAATTATTGAAGATCCAGATGGAATATCAAAAATCCAGGAGAACATGATCCCGCCTGTGGTAAGAAGCATGCTTATTCCTGTTGCCCTGATCATCATCCCTTTCAGGGTTTTTGAAAAAGGGCGGGCAATCGCTGCAGGAAGAGTAAGAAGTGCAATAACGAGAATAATTCCGACGACCTGGATTAATACAACCACGGATACTGCAATTAATGCCAGAACCAGTAAATGAAGACTTCTGACAGGCAGATTTGAAATAGCTGCGTATTCCGGGTCAAAAGCCAGGGCCTGTAGTACCGGATAGAGAATGAAAAAAAGCAGCATAACAAAGACGCCCAAGAGGGCAGTCATCACCAGGTGTCCGGGTGTAACCAGGAGAATATTGCCAAAAAGATAACTAAAGAGATCAGGAGTGTATCCTGGAGTAAAAGACAGGCAGAGTATACCAAAAGCCATCCCTCCTGCCCAAAATGCACCAATGAGGGTGTCAATGTGTTCTTTTGCCCGTTCTACCAGCCCCCAGATGAGAGCTGCAATCCCAAGAGTGAACCAGAAAGCACCGGCAAGAGGATCAACACCCAGGAGGTATCCAAGACCTATCCCTCCGAATGCTGCATGAGATATCCCTCCGGCGACTGATATCATATGCCTGACATAGATATAGCTCCCGATTATTCCACAGATAACAGATGCCATAAGACCGGCAAGGATGGCTGATCTGAAAAAATCAAATGTGAATGCTTCAATCATGGATCTTCTCCATGCCGTTCAAGGACACGGTGGGGTATATCCCCATGGGTGATAATGTCAACCGGACATCCATAGGTACTGGAGATCATCTCAGGAGTAATCTGATCGCTCTCATGCATGAATAATCGCCGGTTCAGGCAGGCAACCCGGTTTACATGGCGTGAGACCACTCCTATATCATGGGTTATCATTATGATGGTAATCTCCTTCGATAATGAAGAGAGAAGTTCATAAAAGTGCTCTTCAGTTGGCGTGTCAACGTATACAGTAGGTTCATCAAGAATGAGTATGTCCGGATCTCCGACAAGGGCCCGTGCGATAAGAGCTCTTTGTCTCTCTCCACCGGAAAGTTCCTTTACCGGACGATCACCAAGAAAGTCGGCAGACATCCGGGATAATGCCTTTTTTACGGCGATATTATCCTCATCAGTATATCTCCTGAAAAGTCCGT
>JAQVIE010000135.1 GCA_028695895.1 Methanospirillum sp.
TCCGGTGGAGATGTCTGTGAACTGAACTGTAAGCGGAGCGGTGCCTGACATGGGTGATGCAGTGAAATCAGCAACTATGCCGCCACCAGATCCTGTAACCGTTATGTATCCTTCTTTGGTTACAGTGTAATACCCACTCATGGAGCCAACTGTCATTTTAACAGTGTAAGTACCTGACGTCTCATACACATGGCTTGGATTTTTAATTACTGAAGTTTCTCCATCACCAAAGTCCCAGTTCCAGACAGACCATTCTGTAGTGGAAGTATCAGTAAACTGCACAGTAAGTGGGGCAGTTCCATATGTCGGGTTTGCCGTAAAGTCTGCACCGAAGTTTCCAATGGTTAGATCCAATTCCCTGGCAACACCAGGTTCAAATGGAACTGTCTGGTCAGCCTTCTGGTCTCCAATATAAAATGAGATAACTGGCGTTCCTGATTTAAGATCATCTTCTGTAGCTGCAACTACAAGTTTATCATCAAATATACCAGTCCCACCATACTGTCCGGCAGTTGACAATGCAAGTTTTCCTCTGACCTGATCATTGATCTTTGCTATCAGTGCAGTACCAACTGATGCAGGTGTCGCGTCAACGGTAACTTTCCCATAAAATTCGGCAGGCAGTGGTGGTACCGCTCCTGCTGTCACCATCAGCAGACAAAGCAGAATAGCCAATATTGCCGCCGGCCTGATTATTCGAGTTCCATCCATCATTTCATCCCCTAAAGAAGCATATTTTCCCGATGTTTCGATCAGGAACCACGTAAGTGTCCTGCTTGTTTGAATATTGTGCACAGTGGTGATAAGTATTGTGGAAGAACTCATCGTTCCGGGTCAAAAGAGAGTAATGAGAACTAATGGAAAAATATTCCAAAATCTGTATAATTATTCAGATATTTTAAAAAATATATGAATGTCGTGATTGTTTATGGATCAGAAGAAAGAATGATCTCGGATCTTATTGTCAGAAAGACAGGACCCCTGACATCAGCCTTAAAATTGTTATCTGTAATGTAACGCATGGCCCATGGTTCAATCCGGAGGTTGATATCCGCCGGAAGTCGCGCTATTTTAACATGGACTGTTATCGGAATACCAAAATGTGCCGCCTGCTCAATCTCTGCTGCTGCCTGTGAAACCGCAGCGAAGAGATAAGAAATACCCGTTGTAACTCCGTTTTTTCTGACCTCTGTAAACTTTTCTGTATCAGGAACACCAAGAATGGCACCTTTGTATACAAAGATCTCATTCATGCATGCAGGTCCGAGCAGTTTTGCATTCTCTTCAGGTTCCTCGACAAATACCCTGACTGTCTGTCCTGCAATCTCTCCCTCAAATGCAACAAATGAACATGGACCGGTTGCAGCACTATTAGCCTCTGCTGTGTCAATAAGGGATCTGATAAGGTTTTTTCCAGGGGTTGTTGCAGGTTCTGTTAGCAGTGATACGCCGGCTGCAAGCTCAGTATCAGTATACCTGACCGGAAAGAACTGAGGGAAACAGAGCTCACGAACATCCTTAGCCTTGTTCATGATCATTGCCATCCGTTCAACACCAAGTCCAAGGTTCATGACAGGGATACCTATCCCGTACTCAGCAAGTGCAACCGGGGAATAGATACCAAATGTTGCAACTTCAACCCACCCATGGTCAGGATGTGCAGCATATACTTCGGTCTGGGTATCAGGCATATAGTACTTGGATCTCTTCTCATCAGGCCTGAATTCAAAATTTGTGTATCCGAATGCAGAAAGAAGCGCCCTTGCAACCGCTTTTCCATCCTCGATAGTCACATACTCTCCTGCGACAACACATGATGCTGAATAATAACTCATCAGCCGGTGAGAGTCTTCTGCCTGTTCACGTCTGAAACACCGGTCAATAGAAAAAAGTCTGATTGGATGGGGAATTTTCTCCCAGATTGCACCAAGAGTCTGAAACCACCCGCTTGTCATGTGGGATCTGAGTGTCTGCCTGGATGACTCAGGTTTTAAAGCCCTGAACTCAGGAAATACCTGATCCAGTATCTCCACAACCCTGGCATCATCTGTATGGAGCACCTCAGAGAGTTCATGAACCAGCTCATCGCCGTCAATTTCTGATTTTTTATAAGCATGAAGCGTCTTTCGGAGAGATTCTTCCTCCTCCTCTGAAAGATTCCGCACAAGAATTGTATTAATCTTCTTGATCTGGTCCTTGCCTATACCCACATTCGGACGGGGAAGTCCGCCAAGGTAAAACACCCTGTCAAGAACAGCCATTGCTTCAGGACCAAACTGCCGGTATACCTCCTGCTCATCAACGATGACCGGGTTTTCTGCCTCATTAAAACCGATGGCAAGGTATGCCTGTCTGAGCCGGTGAACCGTTTCAAAGACAGGATGGGCCTTTGCCCCAGGGTAAGTAAGACGAGGATAAATCAGGTCAGTAGTCGGAGGGGTAAGAACAGACGGGCCTTCATGCCATGCTGATTCAAAGTCTTCTTTTCCTCGTTTTTTAAACTCTTCTGTATCAAATATCATGAATCTCGCTCCAGACAGATGACCCGTGAAAGTGTGTTTTCACCTAAGATCCTGTATGAAAGATGTGGAAGCATTCTTTTTGTAAACTGGTCAATCTCGTCATGAAGAGGCATATGTTTGATAGTAAGCCGTTTCTGGCTGTATCCAACATGCATATATGCTTTCACCTCGACAAACTGTGCCCCGCTCTTCTGGATAATTCTGGCGTACCTTTCAGGGTCATGGTCATTAATTCCCCTGACAAGGGTTACCCTGATGGCAGTCCGCCGTCCTGCATCGGTCTCATGCCCGAGATCAGAGATACTTTCCAGGATTCTGTCCCAGTAATCCTCAAGTGGCCGTGCAATCCTAAGATATGTCTCCCGTTCAGGGGCAGTAAGGGAGATATACTTCTGATATGGGTGGCATCGTCTCAATACTTCAGGCATCGTTCCGTTTGATACGAGAAATGTTGTGCCCCCTGTCTGATTAAGCAGATCAATCAGTTCAGGAAGGTGAGAATAGAGGGTAGGCTCTCCTGCCAGGGAGATGGCGTACTGGTCAGGTTGTAAAGCTTCCTCCCATTTTTCTTTGGTAACTCTTGGTGAGACTTTGTATCCCCCCAGGGCTTTTTTTTGCAAAAACGGGATGCGGGACACGATTTCTTCCGGCATCAGGTCTTTCTCCCCGGTATATTCATGTTCAAATGAGCGCCAGCAAAAAAGGCAGGTGTGATTGCAACGAAGTGTGGGGGTGAGCTGAACACACCGGTGACTTGTTATCCCGTAAAACTGGTTCTTATAACACTGGTCGCCACCGGAAAGAGATCGTTTGCACCAGAGACAGGGTTTAAGGGCTGCTGAAGACAAGGGATGGAAGAACTGGTATCCCATTCCCCGGAGAGCTTTCTTTGATGGTTCACATTGCCCGGAGTGCATCAATACCCAACGTTTCCAATGCTTCTTTGAGCGTGTTTCTTGTTGCATCAACCAGAGTCAGCCTGCGATCCCTGACTTTACCCTCAGCCCTGAGCACAGGTTCCGCATGATAAAATGAGTTGAAGATATCGGCAAGTTCACGTGCATAAATCGCGAGAAGATATGGTTTCAACTCGCTGACTATCTCATCAATCACTTTGGGAAACAGGGCTATATGCTTTACAAGTTCAATCTCTCCTTCTCCTTTTGCCTCAAAACATGGTGTATATGATGTGGCCTTGTCAAGGATACTACATGCACGTGCATGAGCGTACTGGATATATGGCCCGCTCTGTTTTTCAAAGTCAAGTGCCTCTTTCCAGTCAAAAACGGTGCTTTTTTCAGGAATGGTCCTGATAATATCATACCTGATGGCAGATATTGCAACAGAATGGGCTATCTTTTTCCGCTCATCCTCAGAAAGTTCTGATCTTCGCACAGTTACCTCTTCCATTGCACGTCGCTTTGTCTCTGCAATCAGTTCATCGGCTGATATGAACTTTCCTCTTCTTGTGCTCATTGACCCTTCGGGAAGTGAGACAAACTCAAAGAAGACGATCTCCGGAACCTGCTCGCCAAGGATACCAAGGGTTGCCTGAAGCTGTGTTCCGATAAGCTTGTGATCAGCACCCAGAACGTCTATCACCCTGTCATAATTGTGCCCTTTCCATATGTGGAAAGCAATGTCGCGCGCGGCGTACACACTTGTCCCGTCAGATCGCCGGAGTACATAGTTCTTCTCAAATCCATAGTCTGACAGGTCAAGAGAGAGAGTTTCCTCTTCTTTGGCTTCTTTAAGATGAGAAATCCGGGAGAGGACCTTTGCAGTATTGCCGTTCCGGATAAAATCACTTTCATGCACAAACCGGTCATGTTTCACATGCATTGAGGTTAATGTCTCCTTAAACCCGTCAAGGCACCTCTTCACCGGGATCTTAAACTGGCTGATTGTGCCAGGGTCACCTGATTCAACCAGTTGCATAAGTTTGTCTATCTCCAAGTTAAGGGCAGGATCTTTTTCAAGATGGCGGTTTGCTTCGATATACACATCAGCAATCAGGTGATCGCCTT
>JAQVIE010000136.1 GCA_028695895.1 Methanospirillum sp.
ACATGGTATACCCACACAGGATATATCCCCCATCTGGCAATAATGCAAGATCCGATCCCTCATCTGTCAGACTGCCGCCAAATGCCACTTCCCAGCGGATATTGCCGTCAGGTCCGATATTTAAAAACCACATGTCCCCGTTTCCATGATAACCAGTTACATCCCCGTTATATGATCCGGTGGTACCAATAACTGCTGCACCTCCATCAGGAAGGTTTCTTACAGACAGGGCATAATCTGTCTCGTTTCCTCCAAAAAGTTTCTCCCATAAAATCGTCCCGTTTGCATCAAGTCTTAGTACCCAGGCATCACCATTACCCAGTTTTTCAAGGTCAAGGGATGGATCAGGGTATGCAACACCACATATGGTTGTATTTCCATCATCTGTAGTATCAAGGCCATAACCCCATTCCGGCCCTTCAGGAAGTCCAAAAACAATATTTTTCAAAATATCC
Organism: Methanospirillum sp.; assembly: GCA_028695895.1. Lineage (GTDB taxonomy): Archaea > Halobacteriota > Methanomicrobia > Methanomicrobiales > Methanospirillaceae > Methanospirillum. The sequence continues at coordinate 456 of JAQVIE010000136.1, forward strand.
CCGGGGAAAGCACCATACACTGCTGCCGGGACTATTATTATAAAACATAAAAAAATCAAAGAGTATTGCCTTAGCACTATCCTCTCCCCCATTACTGAAATATTCGGGGAAAGTCAATATAAAGGTTTTTAACCAGTCACCAGATTCTGCTAATAAAAATTGTAATATAATTCAGGATAATCTTTCTTCATTTGAAGATCATACCTGAATAAGTAGTGGCTTATCCAGGATCTTAGTGTATCATGACAGATAATGAATATATTCAGACCTTATATAAAAAAGGAATAGATGCATATCGGAGAGGTGAATTACAGAAAGCATCAGAACTCCTGGTGCAGGTCGTAGAGACAACTGAAGAAGATCATCGTGCCTGGAATGCTCTTGGAGTGGTTTTTACAAAGATGAAGAGATACGAGGACGCAGATGTCTGTTTTGAGAATGCGCTTGTCCTTGACCCGTCCAATGAAGTATATATTAGAAACAGGGAGAGAAACAAGGGCCATATTAAGAAAAATTTGAAAGAACATCTCTTTTCCATTCAAATTCCACGTTTATCTGAGATCAGGAAGTCTTATCCCATAATCGGAATTATTGGTATAATCGCCCTCATAATAATTCTCGCCCTGTTTCTTCCCCCTGTTCTGAATCCCCCGCCCCAGTCAGCATCTTCCGGAGAGATCCCGGTTTTCGCTTTTTCTGAAGGGGATATTGTACTCATTCAAAGTCCTGGCGGGCCTGGTCTTGATGTAGTTAAAGAATTTGAAATTACAGTGAACAATCAAAGTCTGAAAACACCCGGCCCTGACCCACGCACTCTTGGTAATTACCCTGGTGCCACCCTTGCAATACCTTTTGATGATCTATATCCGGTCTCTGATGATAATCTGGTAACATTTCGTGTTACTGCAATTTTCAAAGACGATTCATACCGTGATGTTCTGTCAAAAACTCTTTCTCTCCCGGTTATCGAGGAAGAACAGGTTATTGAGGAGCCGGTATTTGTCCCCTATGATCCTTTGTATAAAACCGGGGATGTTCTGATAAGTAAAGAGAAAGGAACGTACCTGCTTGTCACTAATCTTTTCCCTGACAATCAGTACAGGTTTGAGGAATTATCAAGGCGCAATGATGGATATTTCCTTATTCAGCCAGGACTTGCCAGGAATGGAAGCATGGAGGAGTATGAATCATTATATATTAAATCCACAGAGCTGCAGATTCCTGCAGATATGAAGTTCAAACAAGGAACCCTGCACCAGGCGCATAGTATCCGGAAATCAGGAGTTGAAAAAAGCCCGCTCTATGTACCGGGAGATCTCATCTCTAAGTCACCAGGCATAACAAATGAGATTCTTGTAATACTTGGCTACGATCCTGCAACCGATGAGTACGCCACTGACCAGATTTACCAGTATCACACAGGAGAATGGGGATATCGACTGAATTTGAAAACCAAATGGGAAAAACGTACAGAACTTGAAAATTCATATCCTGCAAGGGTGAACAGGATAGCCCTTAGCCGGATTGGAATAGGAGCAGATTCATCCCCACCAGGAACAAAACCAGATTATCAGGAAGGGGACATTATTGCACGGGACAGGAGTGCTGATGCTAAACAGCTTCTTGTCCTCTTTTATAATCCCGCAACCGGGGAATATGGGACTGATGTCATCCGCCGATCATTTGATGGAGGATGGGACAGGGATGGTCAGAATCTATCCGTGTTGCGCTCTGCCCTTGAAAGGGATTATCCATATAAAGTCAGAAATGTAGATGTTTCTCTTGTAAAAATTAAATAAGAGAGAATTCATCAGGGATAACAGGAACTGGTGCAAGAGAGGACGGCTCTCCCATGATTATGATGGGAATTGAGAAATTTCTCTCCTCAAACCCTTCTGCATGAGCAGAAACTGTCAGCCGGTACATGTTTTCCGGCTCTATAAAGGATATCGGGACTCTTATAATAAATAATCCGTCAGATTTTGTATCAGCTGTTGTGTTCATTCCCTGAAACTGAAAAACCAGTCTGGCCTGCACAGGAAACATATCTTCATCTGTAACCTTCCCTTTTACCCTGATGACATCACCTGGACTGTAGTAACCTCGATCGGTTTTTGCAAGGATATTAAGGTAATTTTTATCCTCATCAATATGAGCAGCCTTTAATGCAGGGGTCAGGATGCCGATGCAGAAAAACATCGCCACGAATAATACACATGCCAGTTTATTTTGCATCATTTCATTTTTCACCAGAGTTCTGACCTTTCATTTTTATTAAGGTAGAGTGCATCACCTGGACTGATATCAGGAAAAGCCTCATAAAACCCATCAATGTGGAAAGGAATAATATTTACCCTGAACCTGTTCCAGGGATGATCCTCTGATGCTGTTATGTTCCGTAGGTTTTCATCGGTAATATTTCCTCTCATGGCCTGTGCAAATGCAACGAAAAACCGTTGCCGGTCAGTCAGGCCGTCATACCCAGGTACATCCAGTGAATCCTGATCCGGCCTTGACCTTATAAACGCATCATATGCAAGGGTAAGACCACCAAGATCTGCCGAACTCTCTATCAGCATTTTTGTTCCATTCAGGGTCAGATTATCAAGAACCTGTGTTGAATTAACCTGAACTATCAATGGCCATGCAGCATGAAAGTACTGGTTTGCATCATCATCTGTCCACCAGTTCTCCTTTTTTCCATCAGGGTGGTATTGTTGTCCGCCGATATCAATCATGTGAATAAGTTCATGACCATAGACCCATCCGAATGATCCATAATTCCATGTGTCATCAGCCATCGGATCAAAAAAGGGAGGATTTAAAAAACCAGCCGGGGCAATGATCCGATTGTGAACCAGGTCATAATGGGCTTCGACACCATGGGGAGAAACATACCATACATCAGGGTCAGATGGCTCACCTGAGAGCTTAAGACTTCCCTCTGTAAAATATTCGGTCAGAGCCAGCATGTTTTCAAGGTACGAACTGTCCCTGATGGTAAGGTTTTGGTACTGGCCCCATTCCTCCGGGTATCCTGCCTGTTCCTTAAGGTAATCCATCTTAAGAAGAGCAATATCCTTTGTATCCTGACCCATCCATGACAGGTTAAGTACCCTCTCACGCATCACTTCCCTGATATTCCTGATTATCTCTTCCGCTTTTTTCTTGTCAGATGCACTAAAATACCGGTCAACATACAGGTGGGCAATCGGATTGCCAAGATACAGGTTCATAATTTTAAAAATCCGGTCTTTTTGTGGTGTTATCTCTTTTTTTGACAACCTGACATCATAAAAATTGTAATACCGTTCCTGCATCTCTGGTGTTGCAAAAGGAGCTGCAAACTGGAGAACACGCCAGGTCAGGAATAACTTCAGGTCATCTACCGGTTCTGATGACAGGATCCTGCCTATTTCCCTGAGATAATGAGGGTTCATGACATAGACCTCTTTAAGATCCGGCCTTCCTGATCTGTCCAGGAGAATATCCCAGTTTATTCCTGGAAAAAGCCTGTTCAAATCATCTGCCTGGTAAGTTCCTGCTTCCAGTTCTTCTGATGAGTAGGCATTTGTGGTGTTAAGGCCCATCTCAGCCTGTGCCATCCTGCGTTCAATCCTGAATATCACATCGGCAGCTAAATCCGCCTGATCTGCATCCATTCCCTGATCCATGAAAGTCTCAGAGACATACTCTTTCATCAGGTTCTGAACCCTGATTGATTCATCAAACTCAAGCTGGTAATATGGTGGAAACCTGATGGTGAAATCGCCTGTCTCAATAGTTGCGATAAGCTCCTCCCTTTTTTCAGGGTTTTCATCGATATACAGGATGAAAAAGGGATCTAACCCCCTGGCGGTGAGATTTGAAGCAACTATCCGGATTTCACTCCTGTCAGATGCCCGGGAGATTTCATCAAGTTCGTCCTGAACCGGAGTAAGTCCTGTTTTAGCATTTGCCTCATCATTCAGTGCTGCCCGGTAAAATGATCCAAGCAGCTGCCTGGGTGAGCTCTCTTCTGCATAATAGTCAGATGCTGCCTCTTTGACCAGTGATCTCACCCTGGTTTCAACAATGTCTTCCACCTCCTCG
>JAQVIE010000137.1 GCA_028695895.1 Methanospirillum sp.
TAATTACGTCGTGCACGCAGACACCGTTCCCCTTTTCGTTCAGGATCCATTGCAAAGTGTTCAAGCCCTGGTACAATCACTCTGACCACCGGTACCCCTATTTCAGGTCTTGTCAGGTCAGATATTATCACACGGTCAAGTCCTGCTGTTTTCAGCCTGTCAAGGACGATGTGGATATCGTCAAGGAAGTCATCGGTATGGTATGAAGGCATATCCTTCCAGTTAATCTCCTGTTCAGTGGCAAACCATTTTTTATTAAGCCGCTTTGTCCGGTCATAACCTATCTTTGACAGAAAATGTGTTGTCTGGGTATCCTCCCTGGCACCATGGATCTGGGTTGCCCTGCTCTGGGCTACTTCGGTAAGAGCCCTGAGAACTGCAACCTCACTGCATAGATGTGAACCCATCCCGATGCATAATAGTGTAGGGTCACGAAGCTGAAGATCATCAGATACCGCAGCTACCGTTGGTATGCCAAGATCACTGGTAATATCACGCAAAATGACATCTACCCCGGCACGATCAAATTTTTCCATGAGATCCCTGGCGACCGGATGATCCACTTCTGTTATTACCGGTCCTGCATTATTTGATGCCTCAGCAAGGGACCAGGCATCTCTTTCCACAAGTTCACAAAGACTATGATAAACAGCCTCTTCCAGGGTATTCCCCGATGCAATCCCGTTTGTGCTGGTTCTGAAGAGTTTTCCCATGATACGGGGCAATGGATGAAAGACGGCATGGGCAGGAATCCAGACCTCTTCATTACGCATTATGTCATAACCATTGTACCAGGGAACAGGCCATTCCTGCTCTGCATATTCTGGAAGAATTAGCGAATCAGGCCGAATGGCATTCTTATCAGAGCGGATCTGGTCATATGTCATTATCTGTGGGTTTCTATCATGAACTTCGGCAGAATACCGTTCAAGGCCTTCCATTATGGCTGAAACCCTTGCTGCAATTGGCGTTACCCCTTTTCCATTATATACTGTAATTGCTCCTTCAGCTGCAACCGGCCTTATACAGGAGAAAACAGGGATCCCAATCCTGTCAAGACCAGTAATGTCAGCAATTCGGGTAATTCCGGCCGGACCGGTGAGTTCATGGACAGCTTCATAAGTCTCTTCAGGAGACCTGGTGCGATGAGTCTCCTGTTGATAGAGTTTCCTGCAGGACGAAAGTATCATGTGCTCATATACGTTTTCATCGCAAGACTAAAGATTGACATGTTGGAAGTTCGTAACTCATGGTTTCTGCACATAAACACAAACAATAAATTTATATAAATGGAGTTATAACAGTCCATCGAGGGATCGAGATGGAAGTTTATAATAAGTTTGCCAGGGACTTTAAAAAGCTCCCAATTGAAGAACAAGAAAAAATCATTGAAGAGCAGAAGAAAAAATGCATCTGCCCCACCTGCCCCAGTTATAATAAATGCGCAATAGTAGAGCGCGAAAAACTCTTCTGTATGATAGGCCGGAGCTTTTTATGCATATCCTTTGAAGAAGGATGCAAATGTGATGAATGTGCGATTGAAAAAGAGTTCCAGCTAAAATATAAGTATTTCTGTACACGTAGTGACGAAAAAGGTCAGCGTTACCTCAACTCTGTCTGGGGTTCAACCATGGTATAACCTTTTTTCTCTCCTTTTCCAGATTTACATAAAAATCATTCCAAACGATGGCTTTCAAATATAGGAAACTCTGATGATACATAAAGCTCATCAAGATTTTCTCCTGACCCGTCGCATGCCTCAGTTACAATTTTTCTGACCTTAATCCACATATTTTTTGTAACATCCCCTGAAACCGGAGTCAGTCCGTGGGCAAGGATGGAATCATTCCTAATCATGATATACTCCTGCAGAGAAGAATACCAATTGACAGCACCCTTTAAACCAAGATCTTCAAGAAGGAGGAATTTATTTCTAAGGCCAATCCGGATGATACCATTTCGGTCTGATTTACGTGCATAAGTTGAAAAATCCTGTTTTCGCAGCATTTTTTTTAAATCTGCAAGCCGGATCTTCTCTTCATTGTCATCAATTCCATAACTAAGAAGAAGAACCTGGGAGATTAATTCAACAACCCGGTAAAGCCTTGCAAGTGCATCATCATATCTCTCACCGTCTATCCTCCTCTTTGCATTATGGAGCAGATCAAGGAGCATGTAGATATATTTTTGTTGTCTTATCCTGAGCTGTTCTTTCCGGTTTAATATGGAGTCATCCATCCTCTCCAGTTCCAGAAGTTTTTTAAGAAATTTTCGGTTCAGCGGGATTAAAAGTTCCAGGTCTGGAACATGTTCAAGATAACTGTAGGCTTTTTCATAATCCATCTTGTCCCAGTGCCAGTATGCATTAAAAAGAGAGTAATAAACATCCCGTTCAGGCAAACCTCTGATTCCTGACAATAATCTTAGAGAACTACCAAAGTGGTTGTGATTAAATGCATAAATAGCCCGGTGAAGCTGGAGCCGGTCATAAGCAGCAAAGAGGACCATCTCACGAATCCTCTCTGTTCCAGGAATGATTATTCCTCCTGACTTTTCTCCTGACACATGAGAAACAGGGTTTCTGGTCAGAAATGAAACGATTTCAGCTGCTGTTATCATCTCCCTTGTGCCGGACGATGCTTCAATCACCATTTCTTCTTCATGGTAGAGAGAAGCAACACCATAAAGCACCTCAAAACACCCGGTAAAATCATTTGGATCTGGTAACATGCAGACAGAAAAAGAAGGAGGTGATGATCCATATTTTTCTGTGAGGGTCGTATGAACAAGTTCAATATTGTTTTTACTTTCCTCTGAACAGAAATAGATTATCTGTTCAGGATTGTATGAATGAATTGCATAGCTGCATATCCTGACAAGACGAGACAGGGCATCCTCATCAGATGTTCCAATACCAGTTCCGAGTGTCATGAGAAGGAGCATAGGTTTTATTTCATCATATTCCTGATATCTTTTCCTATGCCTTACAAAAAATTTATTGTTTATTCCCGTTTCTCATATAATCAGCAAAAGCTGCAAAAAATGAGAATAATAACAAAGTCATCCCCATGAGACTGATTATCTGCCATGTTCCTGTCATTTTTGGTCCATCAAAGAACAAATTTATTCCATAACTGATAATCCAGAACAGAAGACATATATCTAAAAGGAGTAAATACCGGAGTCTTGGTCTTCCTGTTGTGATATACAGGATAATGCTGGCATTAAGAAGTAAAAAACCAACCACAAGTAATCCAGCTTCTGCAGCTATCAGTTTTTCCATCTTTCTCTCCAGGGTTTACAGTTAAGTAATGCCTATATTAGTCCTGATATTAATAGAACTAACCAATAAAAAAATTATAGGCCGGTTTTTGAATATGTGTCATAACAGGTAAGGACAAGCATACCAAATCCGAGAAACACCGATACAATCCAGAAGATGAACCCTAAGAACGGGATTAAAAACAGGACGTTTATTATGACAAAACCAATAACAAAACCCCAGATTAAACCTATTTTTTTCTTTGCGATTTTTTGAATCCATTCACCAGCCAGTGCCCCGGTAAGAATGTTTGCAAGCATTAATCCGATGAGCATGAGGAATAATAGCAGGAATGCGAAAGGGATGCCAATTATTGTTATCATAAGAATTACAAAGAGGATAAAACCTATAACAAGCCCGGCTATTCCGGCAACAAATGAGAGAAGAGTTTTGTCTTTTCCGGTTTTTACAAGGGCCTCATGAAAAGCCGGACATATTTTCACAAAGACAATTCCAAGGATAAGAAACCCGAAAAAGCAGAGAACCATCGTGATTGTGATGAATACCTCTATCATCTCAACAACTGTCTTCAGATGAGGTCCAATGTCCTGCCTGCCCCCGTCTTCAATAGTCAGGTTTCCTAAAATAGTCGCCTGGGTGGTATAGCTGGAAGCGCTGATGATTGCATCTTTTGATATAACAGTATTTTTCCCTAAGATAACCGTGCCACTGTTAACAACTATGTTTTCTGCATCACCTGACATGGTTACCGATCCACCACATACCACTACCTTTCCGTTAACATCCCCATTGATCTCAATGTCTCCACCAATTGCGATAAGATCGGTCCCGACAGGTGCATTCACCTGAATAGTGCCCCCAATTGCAATGAGGTTTTTTTCAACTGGCTCATTGATAATCAGTGTTCCTCCTGCCCAGGTTATACTTTTTACAGGGGCATTGACTATCATCGACCCAGCAGAAGCCATAAGATCATCATCAACCGGTTCACTAATGACAATATTATCCCCGGATCTGAGATCAAAAGCTGAAACCGGAGACATTACAAGCCATGCGGTAATCATCAGGACTATAAGGATAATGGCTTTACTAAGCATCGATTCTCTCATCTACAAAAACCTCTTTTCGTTTAATTATTTGCAAGAATTAAAAAAAGTTTCTATCAGGTTATTCCTTTTGTGGTGCAGGGGCATTCATGTACATTCCAAAATATTCAGTAAACCAGTCTGCCTTGTCAAGTACAGAAATTTCAGGAA
>JAQVIE010000138.1 GCA_028695895.1 Methanospirillum sp.
ACATGTAAACCATTTTTAACAAAGACTTCATCACCATCCGGAGTGGTCGGACCATTTGCAAGTTCACAGATAATTTTTGCTTTAATGGTCTTTGCAATTCTTCCATTAATAGCCACTTCATCTGGTGCAGCAGCTACAATGATATCAACCGGAAGAGCAAGAACATCCTCATTTGTAAGAGTTTTTAATCCTTTATAGCCGATAACAGAACGTGTTTTTTTCTTATGGCCATTTAATGAAGCGATATCAATACCCTGTTCATCATACACTCCACCCTTTGAATCGGAAACGGCCACAATTCTGGATCCAAACATCTCACCGGCAAGAGAAGCAGCAAATGAACCTACATTACCAAAACCAAGAATTGCAATCTTTGCCTTGGAAAGATCAAGTCCGACTTCATTAGCAGCTTCACGCAGGGTATACATACCACCTCTTGCAGTTGCATCACCCCGACCAAGTGAACCACCCACTATTACAGGCTTTCCTGTGACAACACCATACTGATTCTTTCCACTGATAACAGAATACTCATCCATCATCCATGCCATTATCTGACCAGATGTGTACACATCCGGCGCCGGAACATCCATATCAGGGCCAATATGTTGCCAGAGTGCGCGAACATAACCACGGCTTAATCGTTCCAGTTCACCATCAGACATCGCCTTCGGGTTACAGATGACTCCTCCTTTTCCTCCACCAAGAGGCAGACCCAGAACAGATCCTTTCCAGGTCATCCAGGCTGCAAGTGCACGGACTGTGTCTATGGTTTCATCAGGATGAAACCTGATACCGCCCTTGTATGGACCAAGCGCATTGTTATATTGCACACGAAACCCTTGAAAAACCTGAATCGTCCCATCATCCATCTTTACCGGGATGGAAACCTGAATCTGCTTTTGTGGCTGCATCAGGATATTAACAACGCCCTGGTCCAGATTAAGGATATTTGCACAATCCAGGAGTTGCTGTTGAGCCATCTCAAACGGATTAACCTTTGACATTATATTCTCCCTGTAGCTGATCTGCAGTATTCTATATTTTGATAGAACACCTTTGACAAAAAAGGTACATCATTCTTACATATAAAAACCATAGGAAATAGATTTGAGCTGATTTTTTGCGAAAAATCTAAAAATGGCAGGATTAAAATAATCATTCACGCCTCCAAAGAAGATGGCATCGATTATACCTGTCAACAACATAAAAATAAACCCACATTAAAAAAAATTACATAACTTCAACCCTTATATCAGAATCAAACGGATTTGTCCTTACTGCCAGAGAATAAAGATATGGATAATTCCGGTTCAGGTACCCCATGTAACAGACCCACTCATATGTCAGTGCACGGTATACCCTGCTAACATCTGCTGCAAGATGCGCCTGATCTGATATAGAAAGATGACCTGGATCCTGACGATGTCCAAGTTCTGCAGCAAGGTGAAATGTTGACTGAAGCATGGAAGTAAAGCTCTGGTGCTCAAGCATTACCGGATTTTCCATAAGTCTCAGGAGAAAATTGCGTTTATCCTGCAAAAAATTCCGAAATTCCACGAAGTTTATCTTTTCTTTATCTACCTGGAAATGGTGATCACATGCCACTTTCTGCATTGCTTTTTCATCCGGATGTTTTTTTTCCTGAAGAATAAATGCAGAACCGAAATCATCAGAATCAGGATCAGCAGGAATGATAAGCTCCAGGAGCTCATTTCCAACTTCAGTAAAGAAAGTTCCAATTACCATGTTTAATTTTTCCAGGCGGGCATTTCTTGCGCGACGGGAAAGAAGTTCGTTGATTACAAGAGTGACAAGCAGGACATTGATAAAAAGAAAACCAAACGAGTTGAAGATGTACTCAACAGTTCCTGAAATATTATCAATTAAAGTAAGTTTTGTAAGATAAACAATTATAGAGCAGCTCACAAGCAGCATCCCAAGTCGTGCCTGCCAGGGTATTGCAATCATGTATAATGAATTTGTTTTATAGTTTAATGAAATTCTTAATGAAATACTCTATATGCTACGTGAATCACATAATCATCCACTATCACAATATAGAAGATCGTCAGAATTCTATACATGAAGCTATACCGGTCGCTTTTCATATTCTTTACCCTGCTACTCATATGTGCAACAGGCCTTGTACAGGGATATATAATCACGATAGATGCGCCAAAATCTGTAATTAAAGGAAGTCCCCTTCTCGTTTCCGGAACAACATCATTTCCAGAAGACTCTTATTTTGACCTTGTTCTTTTCTATTCAAAATACACTGCTGGTGAAGTTGCACGAACCCGGATAATAGTAGACCAGACACAAACGTTCAGGGTGGATTTTGATACAAGACATCTTGAACGCGGCCAGTACAAGATTGAAGTCAATAATATCGTGTCTGACAATGAATTGTTCGTAGAACGGCAACTTGGATCATCATCTGTTGTCAGAAAAATAATTCAGATAACAGACAGGTCTGATGAAATTACCATCACATCCCCACAAACACAACCACATTCACAAGGATTAACGATAACCGGAAGAATGAAGGGAATTGGTGATGGAGTACTCACAATTCGTGTCTTCGGTCCGGATGACTATACCTATGGACCTGAGCAGGTAATTACCAAAAAAGGATTTGCTGATAAATCCGGAGATTTTTCAACGACAATTCCGGTTCCTTTTCCTGGAGAATATCAGGCAGATATTTCAGATAAGAACGGTTATATCGGAGAATACCAATTTTTCATCACAGGAATCACACCAGAACAGACTGAGATTATTCCCACGGAACTCACGATTGAACAGGTAATTACTCCGGATATACCTGAACCAACTGTAATGGAAACACCAGTCATGTTTGTCCCCACAAAAACACAGGCATCTTCAGGATTTCTGACAGGAATACTTGCATTGGCCTGTCTTATCCTGGTTGCCGGGAAAAAAAGATGATTATTTCAGACATTTAATGCTGACTTGATTAATACTTCTCCTGCAACAAGAGCTTCATCTATTTTAGAGATATCCGGTCCGCCACCCTGGGCAAGGGCAGGTTTTCCTCCACCTTTTCCACCAAGAACCCCACAGACAGTGGCTATTACATCACCAGCCTTAATATCCATATGACCTGAAGACACAACAACACGTGCAGTATCTCCTCCGGCGATAATAATGGCAATGCCACCGATGTCGGAAATCCCGGTTGCCACCTTCACAAGCTCCGGATTTGGAAGATCCAGGCGCTTTACCAGAACCGGAACACCATTAAAATCCCTGGTCTCAAGATTTTTCAGTTCCATCTCACTGATCCTGGCAGAAAGACGTTCAAGCTCCTTCCTCTGTTCTTTCCATTCATCAAAAAACCGTTTTGATGTGGCAGGAAGAGCATCAACCTGAACAGAAAATGCCTCTGCTGACCGGTTCAGAAGATTTTCCAGGTGATGTTTATGCTGTATTGCAGCAATACCTGCAGCAAACTCAAGCCTCTCTACTCCGTCCTGAACATGCTCTACACGTATGATGGAAATTGTCCCGACATCACCTGTCTGGGCACAATGCGTTCCGGCACATGCTTCAATATCACCAGCAACCTTGACAACACGAATCTGTGAACCCGGAGGAACACCTCCCTGGTACAGACAAAACCCGTACTTCCGTTCTGCATCAGTCCTGTTCTCCCAGGCTATTGAAGTCGGGCTGTTAGCCATAACAAGACGATTAGCCACAACTTCTATCTTCCTTATCTCCTCAGGGGTGATGTGTTTATAATGCCGGATATCAATCCGTGAGCTGTATTCACCTTTCTGAGCCCCGGCCTGGTGAATATGTGCACCAAGCACTTCCTTGGCTGCATGAAGGAGGATATGGGTTGCAGTGTGATGCCTCATCAGGGATAATCTGCGGTCTTCATCAAGGATACCACGTATCATATCCCCTTTTCTTACATTACCCCCTTCAATTTTATGAAGAATTGACTCACCAAGCTTAATTGTATCACTTATCCGGACAGTCAGACCATCAGGTGTCAGGAAAAGACCTGTATCACCAGGCTGACCTCCACCTTCCGGGTAAAAGAGAGTCTGATCAAGAACCACATACTGCCCGTCAAATATTTCAAGGGCGCGGGCTTCAAATTCCATTGAACACGGACGTTCGTAATACAACTTTTTGGTTTCGGGAAGACGGGACAGACGATCAAGGTAATCAAAGAGCGGATTTTTCTCCTGAACCTGTTCTGACTCTGAGTGCATATCGGCAATTCTGGAGTAAAAATCGTCAGGAAGATCAACCACTGCACCCTGTGCTGTTGCAAGATCCTTTACCATGTCAGGGGGAATGCCATGAGAATCATACAATGTGACGATCTCTTCAAGTGGTATCTTCTCACACTTCTTCTTGTATGTCTGTGCAAGTCGCTCCACAGTTCTGGCACCACGGTCCATAGTCACCCGGTACTTGTCAACTTCACGGTCAACAATCTCCATCACCACATCAGGATCCTGTTCAAA
>JAQVIE010000139.1 GCA_028695895.1 Methanospirillum sp.
GACAATCTTTCCCTGTTTCTTCATCCGCCCTGCGATCTCAAGTGACGTTTCTACATCCCTGGCACTGCTTATACCTGCACCGTCTGCAAGATCTTCTCCACCTTCCCGTCCCAGGATAACCGGGCGGACCGGTAGAGAAGACGCTGCCTGTTGTAAGGCTAAAACTCCCTGCTTTCCTCCTTCACGAAAATCAGCAAATCCCGATGTTCCGGAATTGAACATTTCAGTAATGGAATCTTTCATGGCCGAAATAAGGTTTTGTTCTGAGGTCTGTCTGAGTATTTTGTGTTTAAGTCCATGAGGGGGAGTTACCAGTTCTTCAAGTGTTTTGGTGCAGGGCATATCCATGGCGACAGTATCTGCAAGGTGAGTATGAGCATTGAAAAAAGCAGGGCATATCCATTGTTCAGGGACAGATCTTTCATCCTCGACAGAGATTATAATTCCATCTCTTACAATGATAGTTACATCCCGCGCCTCAAGATTTTCTCCTGTAAGAGCGGTCCCTGATACCGAATACTCTTTTATCATTATGTTATGCCGGCCTTGTCTTTTATATAATTCAGCGGTCAGATATAGATTATGGCAAAAAAAGCAGGTGGACGATTGATCTCATCTGCTGGTCTCGTCAATTATTATGACAGTGAGGACCGGCGGGCAGTTCAAATCAGCCCCTATGCAGTATTAGCTGCCGCAATTGCATGTGGTATTGGTATCTTCGTCCTGAATATGGTCGCATTCTGAATCTTTAAACTTTTTTTAATGCTTTTCTGATAATATCTTCTTCAGGACTAAAGTATAAAGCATCATGTCCTGACCATTCGGGTATACCACGGAAAAGAACTACAGGCACTCCGTTGTTACTTTCACCCATTATCAGGTTGGCAAACCCTGCGATTTCATCTACTACCGCTTCTTCTGTAATTTCAAGGGTTTTTCCAAAAAGATCATTATCCCCTCTAACATCCCTGATGGCTGACATTCCGCTCCAGCCAATTGCATGACCTGTCTGTCCACGCCTGAATGTTCTACCACAGGTATCGGTGACTATGACTCCACAATCTTTCCTGGTAAGTGTTTTTAGTTCCCTGCGAATCTCTTCTGCTTCATACATAGGATCAGGAGGTAGCGTGATGATAAGACCGTCTTCAACATTGCTTGCATCGACTCCTGATCTGACTCCCACATGACCACATGGTACTTCGGTAAGTGTAAAAGGAGTTTCAATCAGGATATCACAGGCCTGGTCAAGGACTACCTGGATAAACCGCGGATCCTCATCAGTGCTGTTTGCAATCCGCATCGCCCTATCTCCGGGGACGATGTCTTTAAGATGCCTTGAATACCCTTTTGCCTTGGAAATGATGGTACTTGCTACACAGATGATATCTCCATCTTCCAAAGCGCATTTGTCAATAATAAGGCGGGGAAGGTCATCTCCTTTTTGAATCAGGGGAAGTCCCCTGATACCGGTTACAGTTACAGATGTGTACAGAATTATCCCTCTCCTTTCAGGTGAAATTTGTAAGAATATACGAGTATTGATCAGTGTTCATGGAATATGTTTTTAAGTTGAAATAGAGACATGTATAGGTGCCGAGATAGTCTAGTCCGGGAAGGCGGTGGTCTTGAAAACCACTGGTGGTAACACCTCGGGAGTTCAAATCTCCCTTTCGGCGTAAAAATCATTTTGTCCTTGTTTCTGATTTCATTAGCAATAATCCATCAAAATTATGAGAACATTACAGATCAAATAATTTGGTAATCATCTTTATTGACAGAATAAAATTAAAATGCCTGTATTTTTGAATTTATTCAGAACTGTTTAATCTGTGTATATGAGATTTTGAAAATTTTTCATGGTTTCAAAATTTTTTTGGCCACATATCATCACTACCAAAATATAAAAACAGGTATGCGGGAAGCACACCCCGCATTTGGAGGCGTAATGAGTGGATAATCAGGTTTAGTTACTCATCTCAAAGAAGAACCTGACTCCCTACGTTTATGATGACATTGAACATGTACAATGTGATTTCAAGGCTCTCATTAGTCACATAAAAAATCTGAATGAAAAAACGGTAAACACAAGAGTCAGGATTAGTTTTCTTTCATTCTGGTTCCCGGGTTTATCATGTACACTAACACAAAGAAAAAAAAGGAGGTCACATGGGTTGTCAGGCATCAATCAGGGGATCATTGACAATGGAACAAATCCCAGAATTCCTATGGAAATACCTGGATAGTTCCACGAAAGATGATTCCTGTTTAACGGAAAAAAGACCAGAAAACTAAAAACCGGTCAGTAGGAAAATCAGGATCGATTAATCACTACACCTGATAAAGCAGACTTCCCTCATGGCCTTCTGGTTTCATAGGTCTGTGACAAATTATCAGAAATTTATCGATCCATCCCGGGTTCTGGTTAATGCTAAAAAATTCTATTAAAAGTGAATCAAACCATAGCAGAATAATTATTTAGTTTCTAAAAATTCACTGGCTCAGCTTATATGCAGGTTTTACTGTCTCTGCTTTTGTTTTATTTACCCGGAATAATTCTTTGGGAATGGTAATTTCGAACCTGGCACCCTGTCCGTAAATACCCCGCTCATGAATATACATGCCACATGCATTAAGAACCTGGTATGCCAGATATAAACCAGAATCAGGATTATTCTGATTTAGAGCCTTGAAAATCAATGCTTTTTCGTTGTCAGGGATGCCTTGTCCATCGTCCTGAATATACCAGATAAGATTACTTTCTGACACTAAATAACCGCTGATGATGTGAGAAACTCCTCCTCCATGACGTATTGCATTGTCTATGAGATTAAAAACGACTTTTTCTAAAAGCGTATCTCCATAGATCTCAATTGAACTAAGGCTATATTCAATAACAACATCCCTGACATCTATCATAGTTATTGCATTTGATATTATATTGGCAAGATCCATCCATTTCTGGCCAGAAAATCCCGGTATCAGGCGTTCTGAGCTGGATGAAATCTGCCTGTTGATTGCCTGCACCGTTGATTCTATCCTTGAAACAACCAGATTCATCTCATTTCCTGTGGACATCGTTTTTAATAGATCAAGATACTGGTGAAGAGCTGTTATCGTATTTAGGAGATCATGACGGGTAATCACAGAGAGAATGTCCATATTTGCCTGAGATTTCATTGCTGATTTTACCACCATCTCATTATATGCCAGCTCTGGCGTAATTGCCATTTGTTCCCAGGGAAGACCGGCATCCTGGATTTTCAGGAACAGTTCAAGTGCGGAGAGAGTCTGAGAACCAGCAGGAGTATTTAAAAATCTGACCAGGTTTCCAATCGCAGATGTGGTTATAGGAGAGAGTTCATGTTCAATTACACATGCCTCCTTGTTTGCAATGTCAGGAGCTACTCCGATGAATTCAAAAAATTGTCGCAGTGTTTCATGACGGATATGAATTACTTCTCCTCTCATTCTACCTTCAGGAGAGAGAAATACTCCTTCATATCGTCTCCATTCAACATATCCAAGTTTGGATATTTTTCCTACCATCTCAACGACGGAAGAAGGCGATACATTAAGAGACCTGGCAATTTCCCCAGTTCTGGCGTAACCTTTGGTTTTACTAAGCACATATATTGTTTCCAGGTAATCTTCCATTGCCTGGGATAACTTCTGATCCTGTTTTTTCATTTCCTCTCCTCCCGATGAGTGAAATGCCCCTTTTTGTGAGTTCCACTCTGATTTGATTATTATTTTCCCGGGTTTCGCATGAACAGCTACAACATATGCATTTCATTCCATTTTTTTTACAGGAATGGTCCGTTGATATTTCATCGTCTTTTTTCAGATAACCTGTGCTGCATAGCATAGATATCCAGGACGATACCGAGCTGGATGGAATGCCCAGTTCAAGGGCAAGTTCGGAGAGCAGGCAGCCTTTCCGGTTATGGATAAGGTGAAGGATTTCAAGGCCTTCACTCACAACAGTCACCCCCACACGAACATTTGTACAAAAGTTTTGACACTCCCAGGTACAGGGGGATTGCAATAATTCCGACCCATATAAATGCCGGAGTTAATATAGAGAGAAGATTTGCTTCTTCTCCTTCCATAATGGCAGTAAGGACATTACCGCCTTCTACAAGTATGGAACATCCGGCAAATGCAAGGAGGAGGAGACTTGCAACATATGAAAAACTAATCCAACCCGGACGGTCAGATCTTCCTTTAAAAACTGCAGTCGCAAATATGAGTGATAGCAGGATCAGAATACATCCTCCAGGAATATCTGGTAAAATGAAAAATCCTGTAGTAAATCCCAGTCCTTCAAAGATAGATAATAATCCGGCGAAAAACGTGGCCAGAGTTACAATTACTGTCCACCCATAAAGATATTTATGTGGATATGATGTGTTTGACATGTTTTTATGCTCCAATAAAGAGTGATCCAATGTGTAATATCAGGAATGAGAAGACGTATGCCACAAGAATTC
>JAQVIE010000140.1 GCA_028695895.1 Methanospirillum sp.
CTTCTGATGACACCGGATCTGGTGCAGAAGTCTCGGCTCCGTCAGCAGATTTCGTAATTTCAGAATGATTCGGATGAATTAATCTCCGGAATTTCTTTTTTTTGTTCCGGATCTTTCGGAACCTACTGAATTGTAAGAAAGATTATCATGTCCTGCATGACAGAAAAAAACAAGTAAGATCTATACCCTTAGGGAGTGTGTATTTTATGAAGAAAAATTGGTATTGCGGATTAGCCTTTCTGGTCATCATTGTATTAACACTGTTTGTCACATCAGCCAGTGCTTATACAACAGACTTTCCAAAGTCGTACCGTCTCTGGCAGGGCTCATCAGCAATGCATGAAATAGGGGTGTATGGGTACTGTGGTACTCAGATAACTGTCAAATCACCCTATGGTGCAGCTTTTGACATCTATGCAATGAAAAATTATGACTCACCCGGAACCTGTCCGTCTAATGAGTATATTATGACTCATTATGACAAGTACGCCTACAGCAACAGCCTTGGCGGAAGTGCAACAGTCTACCTGGACCAGGGTCTTTGGTGTGTTGTGGTTTATGCAAGGTCAGGCAGTGGCAATGCATATGTAACAGCAGACTCCAACTGTTTCCCCCCTGTTCCAGTCCCACCATCCCCGCCAGTACCGGTTCCCGGCCCCTGCAATCCATATAAAACTGTCGACAGGTCCGGATTCCTTTATCCTGGGCAGGCAGCAGTTTTCGGGTATTATATCCCGACTGAGGGAAGATCTCAGATTGAATGGTATTTATCAGGTTCAGGCAGTGGTTCAACACCAATTATAGTCTCATCAATGGCTGGCCAGGTCTTTACTGGAGGCAGAAGCCCGAACTTTGATCTCTACGTGTTTAAAGACTGCAATCCGCAGTATTCATACTGCAACACGAATTACTATGCAAAAGGTCCTAATGCATATGTATCCATATCCAACCCGCAACCGGGTTCAACTTATTATGTGATGGTATATGCACGCAGTAACAGCGGGAGCTATAATTTGAGGATGAACAGCTACAAGTGCTTTGGAGACACTCCAATCATCGTGGCATCAGTACCGGTGGTTACAACATCTTCATCAGTTGCCTTTTCAAGTGCCGGAACCGGTTCCGGGGCGGATACAGCAGTAACTTCCACCATTGATGCACCTGTGGCTGAATTTGTCCAGGTAACCAACTAATACCCCTTCTTTTTTCTGATCTGCAATTGGTAAAATTCATTAACCTCATGCTCAAGATCACAAGGGAAGAGCTGGATGGGTTACATATGAAATACCTGAAAAATTGGTTTGTTTTACTTTTTGTTTTTGTGTTAATCTCTTTGCCCTGCCTGGTAAGTGGTGCGTCATCAGAATCATATACCAATGCCCTGTATGCCGGACAGAATAAGATGTACACGATTACTGTTCCCTGCACTGCAACACTTGTATTATCCGGAGATCCAGGCAGCGAATTATCCCTGTATGCCAAAAAAGTATCTGGTACCTTCATACCTTCCAATATCCATGTGACAAAGTATGCAGATGTTAGTACTCTTTCTCCTGCATCTTCACAAAAAATATACCTTGAATCAGGTGAATGGTTTGTTATTGTTGAATCTTTGCAGGGTTTTACTGAGTATACCCTTACAATAGACAATGAATGTCCTATTACAACCACCTGTTATGGTGGCCCGTGTCACAATATGGCAGATTGTGCTCCGCCTATGGTGTACAGGGACAACCTTCAGACCGGGTTTTTAAACACAGGTGAATCAAAGACATTTGCGTACAGGCTCACCGGCAACCGTTCATATGTGGAATGGGTTCTTTCTGGTCCCTGCGATGACAGCGCTCCACTGATGCAGACCGGTTCGGATGTGGATATGTTTACTACCAGGAATTGTGGTCCCAATCTGGATATGTATGTCTATAAGGCATGCAATCCGAAATACAGTCCCTGTGTTGCCATTGCTGCCGACATCCGTCTTGGAAGTAATGCATATGTCGGGATATCTCATCCTGAGGAACAGGTTCTCTATTACGTGAAGGTATATGGAAAACGGGGCAGTGGTAATTACCACCTTACAGCAAGGTCGTACACCGGTGAAGACATAGTTATTGCAGGTATCAGACCTTCAGAATATGACGGGTATATTGCTTTTGCAACTGATGTAACTGCTCCTGATGACCTGAATATCATCATCCCGGTTCCACCCACGGCCTATACTATCAGAGCATCAGAATTATAATTTTTTTTTATTCAAGTAAGTGGACAAGCAGTCCGCTTAAGAGTTTAGGTTCAAACCAGGTGGATTTTGGTGGCATAATCCCGCCTGCATCTGCGATTGAAAAGACAGTTCTGACATCCAACGGTTGCATTGCAATGGCAGCAGCAAATTCGCCGTTGTCAACTTTTGTCATAAGGTCACGGACAGGACGTGCACCACCAAGATACTGAAGTCTTGGGTCTCCCCTTGGATCAGTGATACCAAGGAATGGAATAAGAATCTGGTCCTGAAGCACACTCACATCCAGAGCCCTTATATCATTGATTTTTGGACTGCGGGGAATCACACATTCATGCCATTTTCCTTTGATGTAAAGGTGGAACACATGGTCGCCTTCACCTTCTATCTTCGGTGTCAGGGTAAACTGGGTCCGGTCTCCGTCATTGTATGGCGTGACATGGGCAATCTCTGATAATTTTTTTAGAAATGTGTCCGGATCCAGGGGTGAGAGATCTGTGATCAGTCTGCTGTACCCGTGAACCTTTACTTCATCTTCGGCAAAGATGACTGAAAGGAAATGATATGTCTCCTCAGGAACCTTTTTGCCGCCCTGGGATCTTTTTTCAACAATATTTACTGCAGATTTGCATCGGTGATGACCATCGGCAATGTAGAGCGCAGGAACAGACACAAAAATCTCAAGCAGCCTGTTGAGATCATTTTCATCGGTCAGAGGAAATATTTCATGGATACTCCCGTTTGGTGCATGTACCACCATTTCAGGTTCACGGGATTCTGTTGATCTTGCCAGGATGGTTTTTATTTCAGCATGGGTGCCATGAAGAAGGACAACAGGACCTGTGTTGGCATTCATTGTATCGATATGGCAGGTCCGGTCCTTCTCCTTGTCATACCTGGTAAGCTCATGCCTGCGAATCTCACCACTCAAATACTCCCTGGTGTCGGCGCAGCAGGCAATGCCGGTATATGTCCTGTCACCATCATGAATCCGGTATATATACAATTTAGCAGTCTCATCCTGGATAAAATGACTGTCCATGAGGTATTCATCAAAAATCTTCCTGGAAAGTTCATATATTTCCGGGGAATATGGATCTTTTTCAGGGACCAATGCATCGGCCCTGCTAATCCTCAGAAAACTGAGTGGTTTATTCTCAATGATCTCGCGTGCCTCTTTTGCACTTACGACATCATAAGGGACGGTTGCAATCTCTTCTGCCTTTTCACGGGCAGGCCGCACAGCTTTAAATGGATATATATGAACCATAAGACACCGGATATTCTTATCTATATTCGCTTGTTTCTATATGATAACACTGACAGATAAGTTACAGACTTTGATGCAGGAAAAAAGTCTTAGGCTTAGAAAGATCACCTTGTTGGATATTGCAGCAGTGCAGGAAATTGAACGGAATTCATTTCCTGACCCGTGGACACGTGAAACCCTGGAAGATGCCATCATATCGTTTTCAGACACGGTGTTTATTGCAGAGTCTTCAGGTGAAATTTACGGGTACATCATCTGCGGCATTGAAGATACTGGTGAGGACTGTTTTGGGCACATTTGTAGTCTTGCGGTAAGGCCGGACATGAGAAAAATGGGAATCGGGACAACACTGGTCAAAAGGGCAGAACGTGCCGCTATTATGGATAAAGCAACTGCCATGCAGCTGGAAGTGAGAGTGTCAAACACCGAGGCAATCCGGTTTTATACAAAACTTGGATATGAACCTGTCTTCCATATATGCGGGTATTATGCAGATACAGAAGATGCCATTGTGATGATGAAGTGGTTTCGTCTTTAAAAACCTGAAAACACCAATGTTTTTATGACCAGATATAAAAAAATCCTAAGATCTCTAAACAGGTGATTTCATTCGGTTACTTCGTTTTTTATTAATATGCCTTATGTTCCTTACAATTCCATGTTTAGTTGCAGCAGCAGACAATGCCGCTGACATAGGACTGGTATCACTTGATGTTCAGCCTTCATCAGCTCCAGGAAGTCCTGTTTTTGGAAGCGTTACTGCAGTAAATTATGGCAGTATGATCTCGATGAGCAGGAAAGTGACTTTTTATCTCTCACCTGACAGAGAAATCACTCCTACGGATTATAAGATAGGAGAGGTTCAGTTCTCTTTCATCAGGCCTGGAGAAACTGCCCACCGCGAACTTCTTGGAACAGTGCCAGACTTTGTCCCTCCCGGAATATATTTTGCAGGTGCA
>JAQVIE010000141.1 GCA_028695895.1 Methanospirillum sp.
ATTCCCTGGTTGTATGGATTCTAATTGAGTGGCGTCCAGGGGGCCACTTCTTTTCTGAATTTCTCTGGTCAGCTTAGGAGAACAGTCATAAAAAAAGCATTCCAGTTTTCCAGCCATCCGATACATGATCGGATTAATGGTTATAGAGATAATTGCTGCTGCAACAAGGATATTTGAGGCGCTTGCCGGCAATATGTCCAGATCTCTTCCCATGGTTGCAAGAATAAATGAAAATTCCCCTATCTGAGAAAGGACAATGGCAACCGAAAAAGCCACTTTGAGGGGATACCGCATCAGTACCACCACTACAAATGCTATCAAGGGCTTTCCAATGAGAATAACGGCAAGTGTTGCAATAACGAGAAGTGCAGAGTCAGCAAGAATGGTCCAGTCAAAAAGCATACCCACCGATACAAAAAATAAGACTGCAAACGCATCCCGAAGAGGAAGAGCTTCTGTTGCTGCCCGAAGAGAAAACTCAGACCGGCCTACCACCATTCCAGCAAGAAAAGCTCCAAGAGCCATGGACACATCAAACAAGAATGCTGACCCTACAGCTATGCACATGGCAATTGAAAGAATTGATAATGTGAAAAGTTCGCGTGATCCGGTCTTTGCTATATTGGTAAGAATTCTCGGAATAAGCCATCCGCCTGCAATAAATGTAAATCCCATGAGAAGAAGGATTTTAATTGATGCAATCCCCACTGCCGCTCCGATGCCGGTTAAACCAATAACTGTAGAACCGAATAAGACAGGTAAAAGAACGATAACAAAAACGGTAAAAAGATCCTCCATTACCAGCCATCCAATAGCGATATGACCGGTTGTGGTGTGTAATTCGTTATTATCCGAAAGAACCCGTGTCAACACTACCGTGCTTGCGACAGATATTGCCAGACCAAAGACAATCCCTGCCTCTATGCTCCAGCCAAATGCATACATGACCCCGGCACCCAAAACAGTGGCCGTCAGACTTTGAATAACTGCACCAGGAATTGCAATCCTCTTAACTGCCAGAAACTCCTTAAGATGAAATTGCAGACCGACTCCAAACATAAGCAGAATAACTCCAATCTCTGCTAATTGTTCTGCAAGTTCATAGTTTGCAACAAATCCGGGTGTATTGGGACTTACAAGTATCCCAGCTATCAGGTACCCTACAATGGGAGAGAGACCGATCCGATGTGTTATATATCCGAAAAGAAGAGCTCCGGCAAATCCGAAGGTTAAGGTGAGAATGAGCTCAATACTATGCACGAAATAGATAATAGTTTTAATTATTCAAATAGTTGATCCGAGTCTTTTATATGTTTTTACTGGCTCCATTCCAGAAATATCATGAAATAAACACTCTTTTCTCTCAACTATCTATCAACAGTTCCTGTTTATAGATAATGACACATTTTTTAGAAATTGTGCCAAATACTTTGAAGTGCAATTCAATAACACGCCTTGGAATATTCTTTTTTATTCCATAGAAGTTGCACAGAAGAGTCTTCAAAAATATTATAGCGCATATTTTGAGCTTTGAAGATACTTTGAAATCTTTACTTTTGTAATCTGTCATTGAGCATTATAAGGAGTAATACCATTCAAAAAAAAGTAATTTTTGAGTCTTATATATGCTCATAATGAGCAATTTATATGATTTCGTTGAATTATTGCTTTCATGGCCTGGATTTACTATCCGGTTCTTCTTAATTATTGTGAAAAAATTATGTCATTTTCTCTTTTATTAACATTCCTATAGATTCAATGGAACTGGCAGTGAGAAGAATAACAATCTTACCGGAGATACCCTTTTCTTTGACTTCAAAAACAGTATGAACCACTGCAACCTTCTCTTCACTGATAAACCTGGGATCAGCAAGGATATGATCCAGTGAATCTTCATGATATTCTGGTATATGAAAATTTATTTTTTGGGAAAGAATATTGGTAACAGAACCCATGATAGCATTCACAATAATATTTCCAATCTCAGTAAGGGTCATCTGCCAGAGCTCTTCATTCTCCTGTTTCTTTTTCTGTTCACCAGTCATGAGAAGGAAAAGTCCTTCGGCACTTTCTCTTGGAAACATGAGCATTGCCGTTCCCTCAAAAGCACCACTATAATCCTGATGAACCACAGCAAACGGCTGATCCAGGCGGGGCAATTCATTTTTCAGTTCAAAAATATCACAAACTGTAATTTGCGGAACCCGTAAGGTAACATGATGACCAGTAAGTGTATTAAGACTTCCTGCAGATCTGCCAACACCAATATTGACCAGTTCAATTATTCCATCGAGAACCGGCTGATATATCTGGTTCATGATTTTTCTGGGAGCAAAGAAGTAATCACCGAGATGAGTTCTTCGGCTTTTACTGGTTTATTAAGGAATACCCTGGCTCCAAGAGAGAGGCACTCCTCCTTTGTCGAATCCTGCACATCAGATGTAAGCATAACCACAGGTATAGTATTACCTGCATCATGAAGTTCCTTTAAAACCTCCAATCCATCTTTTTCAGGCATAAGGATATCAAGAAGAATGAGATCTGGTTTTAATTTACTGACTTTTTCAAGACCATCATTCCCATTTACCGCTTCATAGATTATAAAACCTTCATTGCGTAATGGAGCACTAACGACCCTGCGTTGAAATACCGAATCATCAATGATTAAAACAATACTCATTAATAATAATAATGACGTGATTTTAGAAATAGATTGTGGAATTATCAGAAGAGATTACTCTTTTGGATATCTGAAATGACCGGAAGGAACCCTTATCTCAAATTTAGCTCCTTTTCCAGGAGTTCCAGTCTCAATTATCTGCATTCCTGTAATTCCAAGAATTTCTCTTGTGAGAAAGAGACCAATGCCGGTATTTGAACCAAATCCCCTGTTAAAAATTCTCCCTTTAATATCATTAGGGATCCCTGAACCATTATCCTCAATGATAAGATTGATATCATCCGGATTTTGGATGCTGGTTACAGTTATCTGTGTTGTATGAATTCCATGACGGACAGCATTTTCAAGTAAATTGTATATTGCCTTTTGGATGAGGGGGTCAGCCAATATTTCAAGATTTCCAGTATTAATATCAATTATTACATCCCGAAAGATCAATCCTATGATGGAATTTTTTATCAGAGATTCAACGTGAAACCAGGAAGGGGCGGCATTACCCATCTCCTGGTAATCACTTGCAAAGGTGATGTGCCGTTTCATAGCCTGGGTCGACTCTTTCATTTTTTCAAGATAATTTTGAATTTTTCCTTCCAGTTGTATATCCAGAAGTATATTTAAGTACCCTTCAAAAATAGTTAGACTATTTATCAGGTCATGTTGTGTGATTGAAGAGAGGTAGTTCAATTTTGACAAGGCTACTTCCAGGGCCTTCTGGGTCATTTTTTTCTCTTCCAATTCGCAAGCTACCAGATCTTTTATATTCCTGTACCTGAAGACCTGCTCAGTAATTGCCGTCACATCTTCTACAGTAATAATCGCCTGTAATCCTTCATCTGGAAGAATGAATGGTGATATGGTAACCCTCTGATATTTTCCTTCAATCTGGGATTTTTCTCTTAATGGAAAGATGCGAGGGTGGAACCGTGATGAAAGAATAACTGGACCTCCTCCTTTGAACACAACATTAAGCCTTGATTTTTCATGTTGTTCTCCAAACTGTGGAACAATATCTTCAAGAATACGATCCTTTGCATGTTCCAGACTAATTCCAGTCCATGCTTCAATTGTCCGGTTCCAGAATGAGATAGTATGATCTTCTCTGATTATACAGATACCAACAGGAATAGTATTAAGGCTTGGAGATATGATAGATGCAGAGTCAGAAGTCATAAAAACCTCTTTCCATAATATTGGTAATGGCATCCTGCATATGAACAAGTGAATCGGATGTCATTGAGAAGAATAAAAACCCTTCTATCTCACGATCCAGAATATGGAAGTTTGTCCTTGCAAATATCCCAACTTCTGGATGAGAATTAATGATAAGTTTATTTTCCACCCATTTGCCGGTACGGTATACTGGATGCAAAAAAGATAAATGGGTCTTTAATAGAATGGAAAAAGAACTCATGATAGAACTGATTATTACATTTCCGACCTCAATGAGAGTTTCAACCCTGAGTGCATCCATCTCATCTGGTGATCCTTCTTCGCCGGTCAGGAGAACAACGAGGTGTATTGCACTTTGGTATGAGATGATAAGACTCAAAGAACCAGTGAATTCCCCGGTAAAAGAAAGAATAACCTGGGATGATTCATCTGGAACACTGATATCCAGTGCAGACGGTGTAATGCTGTTAATTTCAACTATTCTAACTTCAGGCACAGTCAGGGCAACATGAGCTTTAGCCAGCTCATTTATCATTCCAGCTGAACTTCCAACTCCTATGGTGATAAGTTCCCGGATCCCGTCTATTACTTCTTCAGAT
>JAQVIE010000142.1 GCA_028695895.1 Methanospirillum sp.
TACAGTCCCGTCCTTTTCAGCGTAACAGGCGGCAGGAAGGACAACATGGGCAAACTCACACGTTTTTGTAAAGAAGATGTCAGATACTACAGGAACTCAAGGTTTTTTACTGCATGTTCAACCATGTTCTGATCAGGTTCGGTCACCAGGGGGTTTTCACCAATCAGTATCATCGCTTTTATATTGTCATGTTTCATTCCGGCTTTTCGAAACATCTGGTTAATATCAAGACCTGTTCTTGCCGGTGTGATGCCATCAGGAAAGTTCCATACCTTTGTTATCTTCCGGTGAAAAATGCTGTCAGTAATCGGTTGGTATCCTGGGAAAAAATTCGGGATACAACCCATGTCACAGGCTCCCTGCACATTGTTTTGTCCACGAAGGGCGTTCACCCCTGTTCCCTCCCTGCCGATGTTTCCGGTAAGCATCATCAGGTTTGCAATGGCCCTGACATTACTAATTCCCCCTGAGAGGTGGGAAAGGCCCATTGCATAAAGGACTGTGCACCTGTCAGCCGTTCCAATCCATTCTGCGGCCCTGACAAGGTCTTCTGCAGATACACCGGTTAGAAAACCTACTTCCTTTGGTGTGTATTTACTTTGCAGAACGGTTTTTTTAACAGATTCATATTCCTTTGTCCTTGAACTGATAAATTCCCGGTTTTCAAGACCATTTCTGATTATCTCTCCCATGATGCAGTTAAGAACCGCCACATCACTTCCGCTATAAAACTGGAGAAAAAGGTCTGCCTGTATTGCCGTCGGGGTATACCTGGGATCTGCATAGATAAATCTCCCGCCTGCTTGCTGTGCACGAATAATCTGCCTGCCGATAAGGGGATGCTGCTCAAAAGTATTTGATCCAAGACAGAAGATACAGTCAGATTTTCCGATATCAGGGATGGAGTTTGTCATCGCCCCGTTCCCGAAAGAGAGGGAAAGGCCTGTCATGGTAGCTTCATGACATAAACGGGCGCAATGGTCCAGGTTATTTGTTTTTAATACCCCTCTGGCAAATTTCATAAGGGCATAATTGTCTTCATTTGAGCAACGGGCAGATGCCAAAACTCCGATTTCATCAGCATTGTATTTTTTGAGTTTTTCTGCAATGAGATGGTACGCAGTCTCCCAGTCACTCTCTATAAAAACATCGCCTTTCCTAATCAGTGGCTTTTTAAGACGATCTGTGCTGTGAACAAACTGATGACAGTAGGTACCTTTCGGACAGAGTTTTCCTTCATTTACCGGGGAGCGAATGTTCGGTGTTGTTCCGGTAATTTTTCCATCCTGAACTAAAAGATTTACAGAACACCCGGTACCACAGTATGGGCAAATAGTTGGAACCTGGTTAAGCATATCAGATATGGTATCTTCAGCTGCAGGGGAGGATAAATCCTTGCACGTTTTTGAAAACTTTGATGATTTATGGTGGGTGATATCATATGAATGAACCCTGTTGCGCAAATAAAGGCTATTGATGCGGCCTGTGATCTTTTGGATCCAAAAAAACCCGGCCAGGGTGATTATACTGCTTTCAAATTATGTGTATAGATGTTTATTCGAAATAATAAGGGTAATGCGGGCACGCAGGGATAATTGTCCGCCTGATATCCTTAAAAAAAGTAACGAGAAATGATATTTTCGTAAAAAGGATGGATTATGCGAGCTAAACTCATTAATGTTCTAAAGTCCGGGTTTTGTTTTTTCAGATGTGATCAACAGAAAGCAAAATTGGGTTTATTCGAACGTTTAGGGATTGATTTCGGTTTTAAACATAAGAAAAAGACATCTTCGGCGGGATTCATCATGATTTATCATTAAATATTAGGGTGCGTATGATAAGCTTTTAGGTTTAACATCATATAAAGAGTTAATTTAAAAAGCACACTTTCTTCCTTTTTTTTTGTTAAAATACTCGTATCGATTTCAGAACCTTTATCTATATTTTCTAACAACCTTTGTTCAGTCGATTTAATTCGATCAGGCTGGTGCGACAAATATGGCATTTGCAGTTCATGTAAACATGGAACGCTGTACCGGCTGCAACAATTGTGTGGTAGCATGTCCAGTGAATGCACTGGAGTTATTCACGGTTAACCCAGTAAGCACAGATAAGATCTACAAAGTCATCAATGGTGTTGCAATTACTCTTGATGTTAAGTACGAACTTTGTGCAGGCTGTGGTATCTGTGTTGATGCATGCCCATATGATGTGATTCAGCTCTCCGGTCAACCACCCCAGGCTGTTGCAGCCTTTTGAGTGCGGAGTTAGTTAAGCGTTTCAGGAACAGAATTCGTGAACAACCGAGGTATCTTAATGTCTACACTGTTTCCAAAGTATTCCAAGACCTCTGACGGGTCTAAGGTTATCATGGAGCAGAGGCTTCTCCAGCAGGTAAACAACCTCATTCTTGACAATGATATTTGTACCGGATGTGGTATCTGTGCTGAAGTCTGTCCCGAAGAAGCAATTTTAGTAGGGGCAGTCGGAGGAGTTAAGAGAGGACTTGTTGATGACGCTGCAAGCATTCATGTCGATGAGACAAAATGCTCATACTGTGGTGTCTGTGTCATCATGTGTCCGTTCTCAGCTCTTGCTCTGAAAATTGATGGCGAAGAACGTCTGCCGATCCTTGAAAAAGAAGGGTTTCCAACTTATGACAAGGGGACGGCAATTGACCAGGACAAATGTGTCAGGTGCAACATCTGTGATGATGTCTGTCCACGTGATGCAATCGATAGAGATGTCCCCCTGTTTGAAGGGCAGGACAAGGAAGGCCTTGCAAAAGGGCAGGCCGTTGAGCTCAAGATAGAATTTGTCGTTGATGATGAGAAGTGTACCAAGTGTGGTATCTGTGGCAACCTGTGTGAAGCCATCAATGTTCTCCACAAACCCTTCACCCCTGAAACGGGTAAGGTAGAGGGCGAGGTTATCTGGGATGAGGCATACTGTGACGGATGTAATGTCTGTGCAGAAGCCTGTCCAGAAGAGGCAATCAAAGTCACACGGACTGTCGTAGGACAGAAAAAACTTGGAAACGTCAATATTATCGAGGAAAACTGCTGCACATGCCAGTGGTGTGTGAAGAACTGTCCGGAAGAAGCAATTACTGTAAATAAGATCTTCGAAGGAGAGATCACCTTCCATGCAGAGAAATGTCCTGGAGGATGTTCCACCTGTGTTGATGTATGCCCGGCAAATGCCATTTATCTCCCGTCACCAAAGCCCGCAAAGGACATGAAGGGACAGGTCGAGCCAAATATTGCAGTAAATGCAGATTACTGTATCCTGTGCGGGGCCTGTGTTCATGCCTGCCCTGGTGAGGATATCATTTATCTCCGCCGCGATAGCGTAAAGATCAAGGGCAAAGAGACCGACCTCTTTAAGAAGATCAAGGAAAAACTCTGCACTCCGAGGACTTCTAAGGTCAAAGAACAGGCATCCCTTGCGGGTTCTGTCGAATTAAAGGTGGTAAGCCAGTAATAAAGGTGTATTATGGCTGCAAAATCATACAACATTCCAGAACTGGATACAAAACTTGCGGACCGCCGGTACCATCTTACCGATACCAACCCTGAGTTTACCCAGAAGATTCTAAAGTCCAGCAGGACTATTGCCAATATGTGCTACCAGTGTGGTACATGCACCGGTTCATGCCCGTCGGCACCCAGAAGCTCATATAGGATTCGTCTATTTATGAGGCGGTGTGTATTGGGTCTTGAAAATGAAGCCCTGACTGACCCGGATCTCTGGCTTTGTACAACCTGTTATTCCTGTACAGATCGCTGCCCCCGTGACATCGCTCCAACTGATGTCATTATGGCAATGAGAAACCTTGCATTCCTGAGGGACATTGTTCCAAAGAACTTCCTACAGACCTGCCAGCTTATCTATAACTCAGGCCATGGTGTGCCAAATAATGATGTCAACCGTGCTGCCAGAACCAAGCTTGGTCTTAGTGCAGATCCGCCAACAACTCACTCATACCCTGAATTCATCAAGGGTATCCAGAAGATTATCGACCATTATGGTCTGAAAGAGAATGCAGACAGAATTCTGAAGGGTGACTAAACGTGCACGAATACGCATTTTTCCTTGGGTGTATTGCACCAAACCGGTACCCGGGATGTGAGGCGTCTGCCATTAAGACCAGTGAAAAGGTCGGTATCAAGCTTCTCCCACTAAAAGGTGCCAGCTGCTGTCCTGCTCCCGGTGCATTCGGATCTATTGACCTGAATGTCTGGTACGCAATGGCAGCCCGTAATGTCGTCCTTGCAGAGGAGATGAAGAAAGATATTGTGCTCATCTGCAATGGCTGTTACAAGTCAATCTACGAGGTCAATCATATCCTCAAGCACAACGATGAACTCCGTGATGGGGTAAATGAGGTTCTTGCCGAGATTGATATGCAGTTTAAGGGTTCCAT
>JAQVIE010000143.1 GCA_028695895.1 Methanospirillum sp.
TACAGTGGAATGGACAAAAAATACATTGAAAATTTGTTGCACCTCCCACCTGAGGAATTGAACTTA
The DNA here is from genome assembly GCA_028695895.1 of Methanospirillum sp. Taxonomy (GTDB): domain Archaea; phylum Halobacteriota; class Methanomicrobia; order Methanomicrobiales; family Methanospirillaceae; genus Methanospirillum. Next base: position 67 of record JAQVIE010000143.1, read on the forward strand.
ATTTACGAGAATCTCTTGAAATTAAAACTTGTAGATGTTGTAATGGTCAGAAAAGAAGTACAACTGACTCCGAAAGGTGTGAGGTACATTACAGACGCTCTAAAACCACCCTCGTAAGACAGGACATTCCACAACCCTTTTACCAATTCATGTCATTTATTTAATTCATAGGAGGAACCATTTACCCATGGGACGAATCCTGATTGTCGATGATACATTGTTTATGCGAACCCTGCTCAAGAACATACTCAGCTCCGGAGGACACGAAATTGTCGGCGAAGCTGAAGATGGTGATATTGGCGTTACCAAGTACAAAGAACTGAAACCTGACCTTGTTACGATGGATGTCGTCATGCCAAAGATGAATGGCATTGAGGCATTAAAAGCCATCAAAGCGCTTGATGCAAACGCAAAGGTGATCATGTGCACTGCAGTTGGTCAGGAACAGATGGTAAAACTTGCGATAAAAAGCGGAGCGAGGGGTTATATTGTAAAGCCGTTCCAGGCTCCAAAAGTTCTGGAAGAAATTGGAAATGTCCTTGGTGCTTAACACATGATCAGGGTTCTCGTCATCGACGATTCACTCTTTATCAGGACTGTTGTACAGGACATGTTATCAGATGATCCTGGTATCCAGATAATAGGTGTAGCATCTGATGGTCTTGAGGCACTGGATAAGATAAGGGAGTTAAAGCCTGATCTTATCACCCTGGACATTGAGATGCCCAGGCTTGACGGGCTGTCAATGCTGGAACGAAAAAATGAGATAGCAAATTTTCCCAAAACCCTTGTATTAAGCTCTCTGACTTCAGAAGGGGCAGAGATGACAAAACGGGCTATAACTCTTGGTGCTGATGATTTCATGCTTAAACCAAGGGGAATTAAAAACATCCGTGAAATTGGTGGCGAATTAAGGCAAAAAATTAAAAACATCTGTTCAATTGCTTACATTACTTCAAAACCTGCGTTAAAGGATGTTAATGCCCGAAATATTGTGCTTATCGGTTCATCTGCAGGAGGACCACCTATGCTTGATACCATCGTTTCAAAGCTTCCTCCTGATCTAAATGCAGCTGTGATAATCACCCAGCACATGCCCAAAGGGGGGTTTACTGCTGCGCTTGCTGCACGTTTGAATCGAATTTCTTCTCTTCAGACCAGGGAAACTGATAACGGAGATATATTAAAAAACGGAATGATTTTTGTCTCAAAAGCCGGCTTTCATACTGTAATTTCTTCAGTTCTGGACAAAGGAGGCAGTCAGAGTGGGAAGATAATCCTGACCGATTCTCCTCCGGTTCATAATGTGAAACCTGCAGTTGATAAGACATTCATATCAGCTGCGCAGGTCTTCGGTGCCAATTGTGTCACTGCCATTTTATCAGGAATGGGAAATGATGGCGGCGAAGGAAGTGAAGTGATTAAGAAAGCAGGCGGAGTTACAATAGTCTGTAGAGAGAAGGATTGCCTGGTTTATGGAATGGCGCGTTCTGCATTATCCCGCAACTGTGTTGATCATGTACTCCCGTTACAGGATATCCCTGAAAAAATCGTTGAAACTATCAGGACAATGAAGGGGTAAAATAATGTCTGATCTGGATGCATACCGGAGCCTTTTTGTTGCAGAATCACGGGAAAACCTTGAAGGAATAGTCAGCAATCTTCTGATCCTGGAAAAAGGAACTGATTCTCACGCAATCGACGAGATATTCCGATCTGCCCATTCACTCAAGGGCATGTCTGCATCCATGGGATTCATGCACATGGAAGAGATATGTCATGCACTTGAAGATGTTTTATCGCAGATTCGCAGCGGTGGGCTGGAGGTAACCCAGTCACTGATTGACGATCTGCTTGGTGGTGCAGATGACATTGAGTTGATGATAGATGAGATTGAGGCAGGCGGGGACGGGCAGCTGGAGCATAAAGATCAACGGGTGAAAAGCCTGAAATGCTGGTTGTTACCTGGTGAAAAGAAAAGTGAAGTAGTAAAACCCGCCTCCCATATACCCAAAGCAACAAAGCCCGATTCATCCGGTTTGACTGGTGACATGTACGAAGGCCCGGCATATGAACAGGATTATGGAACCGGCTGTCTGTGGTATTCACTATCCTTCTCACTTGCAGATAATGTTGATAATAAAAATCTTCGTGGAATGCTGATTCTTCAGAATCTTGAGTCTATCGGTGAGATCATCTCCAGTTCTCCAGAAAGAAATGTTATTGAGGATGATGAAAATTTTTCCGGCGATGTTAATCTTGAATTCCGAACCAATGCAGGAACTGCTGCAATAGAGACGATTCTTGGGGTATCAGATATTAAAAGTCAGATAATTACAGGATTAACAAAGCCTGAAGATGAATCCTCTTCATTGCCCACTCCTTTAAAAAAGGGTGTCCGGTATGAAATTCACGTGGAAATATCACCTTCAGTCGATTCCCGGAACCTTCGTTCCATGCTTCTTCTTCAGAATCTTGAAGCCATTGGGACCATCTCTGACATCTCTCCAAAACGGGAAATAATTGAGGATAGTAATTCTTATAACGGGGTTATGGATGTTCTTCTTAGTACTGCAGAGCCGAAAGAGAAAATCCTTACCCTGCTGACGGGTTCAGATATAAAATTCCATTCAGTTAAAGAAGAAGAACTTGAAGATCTTAAAGCTTCTGAAGATGTTCCTGATATTTCTGAAAGTATATCTCTTCCTGGATCCCGCACCCCTTCAACTGGCAAGGTAGAAAAGAAACGTGAAGTGAAGAATATCCGGGTTGATATTGATCGTCTTGACCATATGATGAACCTTGTTGAGGATCTGGTCATCAACCGGGGTCGTCTGGAACAGATTGCCCAGCAATACAGCATCAAGGAACTGGATGAAACCCTCAACATGGTCGGCAGATCAGTATCAGATCTGCAGGTTATGATGATGGATATCCGGATGATTCCACTGAATCATATTTTTAACCGATTTCCCAGGACTGTCCGCGATATAGCTTCAAAAGAGGGAAAAGAGGTAGAATTTGTAGTTGAAGGTGGTGACACAGAACTTGATCGCTCGGTTATGGACGGACTTAATGACCCCCTTCTCCATCTAATCAGGAATGCTCTTGACCATGGTATCGAACCGCCTGAAGTGAGAACTGCAAATGGAAAAAGTCCTAAAGGCAGGTTAAAACTCTCGGCAGCCAGAGATAAAGACAATGTAATAATTGTTATTGAAGATGACGGAGGCGGGATGGATGTTGACAAGATCAAGAACAAGGCACTTGAACGCGGCCTTATCACGGAAGAGATTGCTGCATCCATAAGCGATCAGGACGCATTTGATCTGCTCTTTCAGCCAGGTTTCTCAACGGCAGAAAAGATAACTGATATCAGTGGTCGTGGTGTCGGCCTTGACGTTGTCAGAACTATCATTGCCTCTTTACAGGGGACGATAAAACTTGAATCTATCCTTGGTCAGGGCAGCAAATTCGAACTGGTCCTCCCTCCGACGATGGCAATCGTGATGGTGATGATGATAAGGATAAATGGAAAACGATGTGCTATTCCTATCACCAATGTTGCCGAAGTTGCGAGCCTTGCAGCTTTTCCTATTCAGAATATCGGGAATGGAGAAGGACTTCTTATGCGGGATGAGATCATCGTTCTGTACAGGCTTGACGACATGTTTGGCCGGTCAAAATCAGAAGAAGTCATTGTTGTTCTTCAAAATGGAAACAGGAAAGGAGCAATAATTGCTGATCTGATCGAAGGGCAGCAGGAAGTAGTCATAAAACCACTCTCAAAATTTGTCGGGACATGTGACGGTGTAAGTGGTGTGACCATTCCAGGCGATGGGGAAGTGGTTCCGGTCATTGATGTCAAGGCAGTATTACGTGAAGGAGGACAGAAAACCGGACGAAAGTCTGGCGGAGTCAGGGTGAAAAAAATGATAAATAATGTGGTGGCTGATGGAAATCTGGTTATCAGTGAACAACAGGCAGATGAGCTGAGGGAACTTGGAAATATCGGCGCTGCCCATGCAGCAACAACCCTGTCAACGATATTGGGAACGATGATCCAGATAAGGGTTCCTGAAATCATTCTGGTAGGATTAGCAAACCTACGTAATTATCTTGATGATGAAATAGCAGCTCTTACAGTCTTTAAAATACAAGGCCAGATTAAAGGAGAAGGGTACCTCATATTGCATATTCCTGAAGCCTCAATCATTCCGCTTACCAATATCATGATTGGATTAACGGAAACAGACCGGGAAATTGATGATATGGACAGGAGTGCTATCAATGAGATAGGAAATATCATGAGTTCTTCTTTCCTTGATGCATGTGCAACACTTCTG
>JAQVIE010000144.1 GCA_028695895.1 Methanospirillum sp.
TGAAAGGAAAAGGGGAGGAGATGCTGGATTCATTGATGAAAGAATACCTGGCAGAGCGGGAGAGAAAGGTAAAATAAAAATGGATGACCGCACCCTTCTTGATATCATAAGGCCTGTGTGCGGGGACGAAACCTGTTCGGATGATTGTGCAATCCTTTACCTTCCCTGCGCAATTCTTGTCACTTCTACTGACATGCTTCATGAAAGATCTGACTTTCCACCAGGTATGACTGACTGGCAGATAGGATGGATGTCAGTTGCAGTAACCATATCTGATATTGCTGCAATGGGAGCAGAGCCAAAACAGGTTGTCATTGCCATTGGTCTTGATAATGAGTACCGGCTGGCAGAGATTGTTAAAGGAGCACAGGCCTGCTGCACAAAATTTGGAGCGGTCTATGCAGGGGGTGATCTTGATGCCCATAGCGAACTGACCATCGTTTCAACTGGAACAGGGATAATAATGGATGGAGAACCGGTGAGGAGAAGGGGTGCTGTGCCAGGGGATCTCATTTGTGTAACCGGCACACTTGGGCGGGCCATTCCCGGTCTCTTAGGGGACATGCGATTCTGGGATTCTCTGTGTGAACCACAGCCAAGGGTCAGGGAAGGCATCGCAATAAGGCTTGCCGGAGCAACGGCTATGATGGACATCAGTGACGGGCTTGCTATCTCCCTTTATGATATCGCCAGGGAATCAGGTGTCGGGATGAATATATCATCAGAACTTATCCCGCTGCCTGAAGAAACGGATGAAAAACAGGCACTTGATGCTGCACTATTCGGGGGAGGGGACTTTGAACTGCTGTTTTTCATACCCGAAAAAAATTTTGGAAAACTGGAAAATCTTACCACGCCGGTGACCTGTATTGGCAGAGTAACCTCAATGCCGGAAATCCGTATGGATGGCTCTGCTCTTTTAAAAAAGGGGTATTTTCACCACTGGTAAGAGTATCGCCAGTAGTTCCAGTTATTTGAGAAATAAGTCACACCCTGGTACAGGGAGTCATATACCCTTGCTATGTAAAGGTTGTCTCCAATCTTCTTGAAGTAGGGGAATGCCTCATGGATTTTCCCCATCTTAAACAGGGTTTTTCCCATCCCGTAAAGAGCGTCCCGGTTATTGGGGCTTAATTCAATTGCTTTTGAGAAGTCTTTGTAGGCATTTTCAAGCTGATCTATCTTCTGGTAGGCAGCACCGCGGTTCACATAATAAACCGCCTGGTTTGAGTCTATCTTCAGGGATTCGTTAAAGGCATCAATTGCTCCAAAATAATTTCCCTGCTGAAATCGTGCAAAACCAAGGTTTGTCCACCCTTCGGTGTTATCTGGCTGAATTTTCACAACACGGGTATAGGCATCTTCGCTGATTGCATACTCTTTTGCAAGATCTGCAGCATAACCTTTCCTCATCCATGCTATCGGAATATTCGGATTATCTGCAATTGTTCTGTCATAATAGTGAATTGTTTCATATGCCTGGTTTAGATTGCGCATCGCATCAACAAGATACCTGAACGCATTATCATTCATCGGGTTAATCTGCAGAGCTTTTGTAAATGCCTCTTTTGCCACATCATATTGTTTATTAACTGATGCAACATCTCCAAGGAGGTACCAGGTATCATAGGAGTACGGGGAGAGCCTGGTTGCCTTGGTTGCAGACCGCAGTGCATTTTCTTTTTTGCTAAGTGCAAGTTCTGCCCTTGCTTTTTGCATCCAGGTTGCAGAATCATCAGGATTAATCCGGGTAGCATTTTCAAACCGGTCGAAGGCTTCCTGGTACTTACCTGACTGCATCAGTAAAAACCCGACATTTGAGATGGTAATTGCATCATCAGGACGAATTTTAAGTGATTGATTAAAAGCATCAAAGGAGGCTTCAAATTTTTTCAGGTTGGCATATGAAAAACCAAGGTTTGACCATATATCGGGATTACTCTGGTTTTCCAGGAGGGCACTTCGTGAAACTGCTGCTGCTTCATCAAATTCGCCAAGTGTATTCTGAACACGTGCAAGTGCAACGAGCAGTTCGACATTTTTTGGATCTTCACTGGCCAGCCTGGAATAAATTTCCCTGGACTCTTTATATTTCCTGATTTTTTCAAGCAGTTCTGCCTGAATTAAAAGATTACTCCTGTCATCAGGCACAAGACTGTTAAGCTGTCCATAGGCAACTGCTGCTTCTTCCAGCCGGTTTGATAATCTTAACATCTCCCCAAGGCGCTTCCATGATCCGGCATCCTTCAGGTTTATCTTCAGGGCATTGTCATATGCCTTTGCAGCTTCATTAAATCGTCCTAATTCAAACAGGATCTCTCCTGCTTTAACATAATACTCATAATTTCCCGGACTCAGGTTTATTGCGATACTACATTCTGCAAGTGCCTGTTCAGTCTCATTGTTAGAATAATGGACATCAGCAAGGCCTGCATGGGCGGCAGCATTGTGTGGATCCCACCTGATTGCATTTTTAAAATCGTCATATGCATCTGTCAGGTTTCCTTCTCTTTTATAGATCTCACCCCTTCCTATCCATGCAGAACTGTTCTCGGGATCTAATCTCAGAACATGTGTAAACCCGATAACTGCCTCGGTATTCATCGATTCTTTAGCCAGTAACTCTGCAGTCTTCAGCCAGAGGGCAGTGTCTGATGAATTTAACCTGATTGCAGCATCATAAAGGGATAATGCCTCTATGACACTTCCATTCTGTTCTTTATCATCTGCAAGGCAGGTAAGGTTTGCAGATATGTTCTCTACATCAATTGGTTTATCTTCTATGCATCCACAAACCAGGAAAAATCCTGTAATAAGAGCGGAAAAAAGTACATATTTCAGACAATTCAGAGTATTATAATTCGACATTCCAATCAGTTAAAAAAAGTTAAAACCCGGTATTGTACGGGACACTTTTTACTAAGTAATAAGCACCGTGTATATCAAGTGTTTCTTTGTATCCACGCTCGGTCAGGTAACCCTGAGAACTGTTATAGAGGGTAATTTCATTTGCATTGAATGAGGCGCTGCCCATCGCACCATCAGCCCCGGAAGGCATCTTAACACGATTTTTGGGCTCTGGGTACCATCCTTCAGGTATCTCCTGTCCGACACCCGAGCCTCTTTCATGAACGGTGATATAATCCAGTTCACGGTCAGTACTTTCCCACATGAAATCTGTCAGCTGGCCCCTGCTGTAATTCTGATAGTCTTCCATGGAAGTTTCATATATGAAATTTGAGTACAATGTCAGTGATACGTCATATTTCCCTGGCATGCGATATGTATGGATGGGATTTTTTTCGGTTGAAGTGTTTCCGTCACCAAAGTCCCATAACCTGGCATCTGCAAATCCATAGCTGATATCATAAAACCGTACTCTTAGTGGCGCATCCCCTTCTGTCCTGTCAGAAGTAAAATCCGCGGCAAGTGTAGATATGACAAACTCGTCATATGAAGGATGGCACCCTCTGGTAAAACCTGGTGGAGAGGGAAGCATTGATGGTTTTAAAGTATATGCAGCATGCACCATGGTGCATATCATTATCATTAGGATAAAAAATCCGAGAAGGTATCTCCACCTTGCTGATGTCATAATTTAATTCCTGAGGTATAGGTAAAGGACTTCATAAAGTTTACAATTGCGCCACTCACCATTGAACGATCACGCCACTCATTCCGTGCTGATTCATTCTCCGCTGTTCCACTTCCTTCAAGGATAAAACCTTTGAAATCTGTCATAACGGTACCAATTGCCGCATCAGTACCATTGACCGGGGCAATACTTACCATATATTCAACTCCGGCAGGAGCACCATCGCCTGAAATTGCCCGTATCTTCAGCTTTGATTCCATAGTTAAGGACTGCATGTTAATAAGACTGGTTTTACCACTCACCTGATCATCAAAAGCAGGTGATAATACCCAGGAATCAGCAGTAACGAAAACTGAAGTTATAAAGATAAAAAGTATTGCGATGATGAAAACGCATATCCGCGTCATGGTATTCACGCCCACAGGTTAGTCAGCGTGTTCTAATATGTTTCCTCCCAAAACGGGTTAAATCGGGGAAAGACCCGAAGTCACTATGAATGATTTTCCAAAGGTAAATATCTGGCCATCAACCGTTGTTTTATCATTCATCATCTTGGTTGAAGCAAATTCTGTGGTATTAGTCGGTGCCCCCTCTTCATTGGTCATCGCAAATTCGGTGCTTGCTGTACCGGCTGCATAGGGAATTCCTGATGACATATCCGGATGAATACCGATAAGGTAACGAAGCTCTGCAGGTATGGTATTGTCAGTTCCGACTGAACGGGCACGTGCCATTGTTGCAATCTGCCCACTGGTCATCTCAACAGCAGATGCTCCTTTATAATAACTGTTGAATCCACCAA